>NZ_MKJZ01000037.1:0-235592 GCF_001942225.1 Serinicoccus sp. CUA-874
TCCCCGCGCCGTCCACGCGGGCCGACTCGATGAGCTCCATCGGAACGGTCTCGTAGTAGTTGCGGAAGATCAGCGTGCAGATCGGGATGCCGTAAACGACGTGCAGCAGGATCAGCGACGGGATGCCGTTGGGCACGTTGATGTCGATCATCAGCTGCACCAGCGGGATCATCACCGCCTGGTAGGGGATGAACATCCCGAACAGGATGAGCGTGAAGACGAGGTTGGCGTGCGGGAAGCGCCAGCGGGAGAGCACGAAACCGTTCATCGAGCCCAGCAGCGAGGACAGCACCGCAGCCGGGATGACCATCGCGAACGTCCGCATCAGCGCCGGCGACAGCGCCTCCCAGGCATCCGCCCAGTTCTGCCCCGTCCACGTCTGCGGGAAGAACCACGTGCGCGACGGGCTCGCGTCACCGATGCCCTTGAAGCTCGTGACGAAGAGCACGTAGACCGGGATGAGCACGAGCAGCAACGAGGCGAGGAGCACGGCATACCGGAAGATCCGCCAGCCCGGGCTCCCGGTGCGCCGCGACGGCTTGCCCGAGCTCGGCGTCGTCCCCGAGACCTGCTGGGTCTCCGGGGCGGTGGTGGTGACAGTGGCCATGGCTCAGCCCCGCTTCCTGGCCCGCGCGTCGTACCAGAGGTACGGCACGACGGCGAGCGCCACGATGACCAGCAGGATGACCCCGACCGCCGCCGAGTTGGCGTAGTCGTAGACGGTCGCGAAGTTGTACATGTCGATCGCCGGGACCTTGGTGGAGTACGCCGACTGGTTCGCGATCGACATGATGAGGTCGAACGACTTCAGCGACATGTGGCCGATGATGATGAGCGCGGACAGCGCCACCGGCGACAGCTGCGGGAAGACGACGTGCCGGTAGAGCTGCATCTCGCTCGCCCCGTCGACCCGGGCCGCCTCCCGCAGCTCGTCCGGTATGCCGCGGAAGCCGGCCAGGAAGAGCGCCATGACGTAGCCGGACAGCTGCCAGATCGCCGGCAGCGCGATCGCGAGGATGCCGTAGCGCGGGTTGGTCCACCACTCGTTCTGCAGGAAGCCGAGCCCGGTCATCTGGAAGAGCCGGTTGAGCCCGGAGGCCTGCTCGCCCACGTTGGAGTTGAGCAGCCACTTCCAGACGACGCCCGAGGCGACGAAGCTCACCGCCATCGGGAAGAGGTAGACCGAGCGGAAGATCCCCTCGCCCTTGA
Organism: Serinicoccus sp. CUA-874; assembly: GCF_001942225.1. Taxonomy (NCBI): domain Bacteria; kingdom Bacillati; phylum Actinomycetota; class Actinomycetes; order Micrococcales; family Ornithinimicrobiaceae; genus Serinicoccus; species Serinicoccus sp. CUA-874. Next base: position 1,210 of record NZ_MKJZ01000037.1, read on the forward strand.
TCGGCCGCTCCAGCACCCAGGCCCAGCAGAAGCCGATGATCAGCGTGCCGAGCAGGAAGACGACCGTGAAGATCACCAGGTTGCGCAGCGAGTGCTGGAAGGCGGGGCTCGCGAGCAGCTCGGTGTAGTTGCTGAACCCGACGAAGCCGACCGGGTCCCGGCCCGTCGCCTGCGCCGCCGTGTGCTTGTCCGTCAGCGACTCGCGGAAGCTCAGCCCGATGAAGCCGTAGACGAAGACACCCAGCAGCAGCAGGGACGGGCTGATGAGGAGCAGCCCCGGCAGCCAGGACCTGACCCGGGTCACTGCGACAGCGACTCCGTGGCGGCGACCAGCTCCTGCTGCAGCGTGTCGACGTCGGACGCACCCTGGCTGAACTTCACGACCGCCTGGTTGACCGCGGTCGAGACCGCGACCGGTGCGGCGGCGCCGTGGGCCAGCGAGCTGACGATGGTGTCGTTCTCGAAGTCCTCCATCGCGGACTGCTGGTACTCCGGGAACTCGGCCGCGTCGATGTCGGTGCGGGCGGGGATGGAGCCCTTGACGGTGTTGAAGGCCAGCTGGCCCTCGCTCGAGGAGATCGTCTCCAGCCACGCCTTGGTGCCGCCGGCGTGGGCGGCGCCCACGGGCATCGTGAAGGAGTCGGCGAGGTAGTTGAAGACCCCGTCGGTCCCGGGCACCGGCCAGTAGGTGTAGTCCTCGGGCGCGGTCATGTCCTGGGCGTCGTAGGCCGCGACGGCCCAGTCACCCATGACGTTGTAGGCGGCGTCGCCGGCCATGACCGGCTGCAGCGCCGGCTCCCAGTCGAGCCCGTCGCGGTCGGTGTTGGACCACTCGACGATCTGCGCCCACTTCGTCAGCGCAGTGTTGACGTCGTCGCCGGCCCAGTCGGTGCTGCCGTCCCACAGCCCGTTGTATGCCTCGGGCCCGAGCTCGGAGAGCAGGACGTTCTCGAGGAGCTGGGTCTGGGTCCAGTCCATGCCGAGGGTGACCGGGGTCTTGCCGATGGCCTCGACCTTCTCCATGTCGGCCATCCACGCGTCCAGGTCCGCCGGGGGCGTCTCCGGGTCGATGCCGGCCTCCTCCAGGACGGCCGGGTTCACCCAGACCATGTTGGAGCGGTGCACGTTGGAGGGGATGGAGTAGATCTGGTCGTCGACCGTGAGCTGCTCGATGAGGCTCTCCGGGAAGACGTCGGTGAGGCCGAACTCGTCGTAGAGACCGGAGACGTCCTCGATCTGGCCGGCGTCGATGTAGTCCTGCAGCTCGGCACCGGTGTGCGCCTGGAAGGTGTCCGGCGGGTTGCCGGCCTGCAGGTCGGCCTGCAGCTTCTGCTTGGCCTGCGAGCCCGCACCACCGGCGAGCGCGGCGTTGATGAACTCGGTGTCCGGGTGCTGCTCGCCGAAGACCTCGACCAGCGCGTCCAGGCCGGCCTTCTCCGAGCCCTGCGCCCACCAGGTCATGACCTGGACCTCGCTGGCGTCGCCGCCCTCGGCCGAGCCACCCTCGTCCGAGCCGCCGGAGCCACCGGAGTCTCCCCCACCGCAGGCCGACAGGACCAACGCCCCGGAGAGCACCACTGCCAGGGCCGAGAGACGACCCACCTTCTTGTTCTGACTCATCGCTCGTCCCTTCGCGCGTCGTCGTCACGGACCGGAGATCGCACCAGTCACGGGTGATCGAGAGGCTAATCACGAGGGTTAAGTCTTGTCAACGATAGTTATCACTGTGTTATCTTCCGGATCATGGATCAAAGGAGGGTGGTCTCGGGAGGTCGCGGTCCGCGTCACCGCGGCAACGCCGCGGCCGTGCTCCGGGTGGTCAGCGACCGGGACGAGGTGACCCGCCAGGAGATCGCGCGGCATACCGGGCTCTCGCGCAGCACCGTCGCCGACCTCGTCACCCGCCTGCTCGAGAGCGGCGACCTGACCGAGGCCACGCAGCAGCCGGGTGGCCGGGGGCGTCCGGCGCAGCTGGTGCGCCGCGCCGATCCGCAGGGGCTGCTGCTGGGGCTGGACCTCGGGCACAACCACGTCACCGTGGCGCTCGGCGACGCCTCCGCCGCGGTGCTGCAGGAGGTCACCGTCGACGCCGACCTCGACCGGGAGCCGGACGCCACCATCGACCTCACCCGCGAGCTGGCGCTGGAGGTCCTGGCGCGGAAGGGCGCGGGCCTGTCCGACGTGGCGGCCGCGGTCGCCGGGCTGCCCGGCCCGATGAGCCACGCGGGGGTGCTCTCGGTCCCCTCGATGCTGGGCCAGGGCCAGATGCGCGACCCCGGACGCCGGCTCGCCCGCGTCCTCGGTATGCCCGTGCCCGTCACCACCGACACCGTCCTGGGCGCGGTCGGTGAGCTGCGCAGCGGGGCGGCCATGGGGGTCGACGACGTCATCTTCGTCAAGGCCTCGCACGGGGTCGGGTGCGCGCTGGTGCTCGGCGGGCAGATCTACCGCGGCAGCGGCGGGCTGGCCGGTGAGTTCGGGCATACCCGGGTCGGCGACGGTGCGATCCGCTGCCGGTGCGGCAACCTCGGGTGCCTCGAGACCGTGGCCGGCCTGGAGCGCGTGCTGGCCGAGCTGCCCCACCCCTACACCGAGGCCTCGCTCACCGCCGAGGGGGTCGGCGACCCCGTGGTGTCGCGGGTCGTCACCGACGCCGGGCGGGCCGTCGGGTCCACGCTCGCGCCGATCTGCAACGCGCTCAACCCCGCCCTCGTCGTCACCGGGGGCGGGCTGGGGGCGGTGCACGCCGAGGCCTTCGGCAAGGGGGTGCGGGAGGCGATCGACCGCGACGCCCAGCCGGCCATCGCCAGCGCGCTGCAGGTCGTGCCGGCGCAGCACGGGGTCCGGGCCGAGCGGATCGGGGCGCTGCTCCTGGCCCGGCGGGAGGCCATGAGGTGAGCGGCCGCTAGAGCCAGCCGCGCTCCTCGCATACCGTGCCGCCTCCACGCGGGTGGCGGTGCCGGTCTTGCCGATCGCGGAGGACAGGTAGTTGCGCACCGTCCCGGGCGAGAGGAAGAGCTGGCCGGCGATCGACTGCACCGGCGAGCCGTCCAGCGCCTGGCGCAGCACCTCGCGCTCCCGGTCGGTCAAGGGGTTCGGCCCACCGATGAGCGACTCCGTCGCGAGCGCCGGGTCGACGACCCGCAGCCCGGCGTCGACCCGGCGCACCGCCTCGGCCAGCTCGGGGGCGGGGGTGTCCTTGACCACGAAGCCGCTCGCTCCCGCGTCCATCGCGCGGCGCAGATAGCCCGGCCGGCCGAAGGTCGTCACCATGAGGCACCGCGCACCCACCCCTGCCTGACGCAGCTGCTCGAGCACCTCGATCCCGTCCAGACCGGGCATCTCGATGTCGAGCAGGCATACCTGCGGCCGCGCCTTCCTCACCGCGTCGAGAACCGCGTCACCGCGCCCGACCTGCGCCACCACCTCGATGTCGCGCTCCAGCTCCAGCAGCGCCGCCAGCGCGCCCCGCACCAGCGCCTGGTCGTCGGCGAGCAACACCCTGATCACAGCTTCACCTCCACGGTCGTGCCGGATCCGCCCGGCCCCGGGCGCAGCGACAGCGCGCCGCCGGCCTGCTCCACGCGCTCACGCAGACCACGTATGCCGTTCCCCTCCTGGCTGTCCCGCACTCCCCTGCCGTCGTCGGTCACCCGCAACCAGTGCTCGCCCAGCTCGACCTCGCACCTCGTCGCCCCGCTGTGCCGGACCACGTTGGTCACCGCCTCCCGCAGCACCCACGCCAGCGTGATGCGGTGCCGCGGGTCGACGAGGAGCACGTCGTCAGGCAGCTCGGGGCCGATCCCGGCGCCCCGCAACGCCACGTCCGCCGCCTCGACCTCGTCAGCCAACCGTGCGACCCGCAGACCGCCGACCGTGGCGCGGATCTCCGCCAGCGCCTGCCGCGCGAGGTCCTGCACCTCCCCCATCTCCTGCTTCGCCCGCTCCGGGTCGGCGTCGACGAGCCGCCGCGCCAGCTCGGTCTTGACCGTGACCACCGTGAGCGAGTGCCCGAGCACGTCGTGGACGTCGCGCGCCACGCGCTCGCGCTCCTCGGTGAGGGCGAGCTGCTGCTGGGTCTCCTGCGCCGACTCCTGGTGCTCCTCCAGGTAGCGGCTGAGCACGCTGATGGTGAGCACGAGCGCCGAGATACCCCAGTACATCACCGTCGGCCAGAAGCCCCAGAGCAGCGCGCTCGTGACCATCCCGACGCCGAAGAGGCCCAGCGACACGGTCCACACGCCGCGCCACGGCAGGAAGAACACCGGGACGCCGATGATGAACGGCATCGCGGTGAGGGCGTTCGGGCCGATCAGCCAGCCGAGCGCGACGGCGACGGCGATCATCACGCCGAGACCGATCATCCCGCCGCGCGCGGCCGCGGCATACTCACCCATCCCGATGCGCCGCACCGCGCGGCGCACGGTCAGGACGTAGGTGACCATGAACGCGGCCACGACCCCCGTCGCGAGCAGCCGCCACCCGAGGTCCCCCGAGGTCGTCCAGATGTGCCCGAGCGGGAAGGCGAAGAACACCAGCCAGATCCCGCCGAAGAGCCAACCCCAGCGCGACCACGCGTCCGTGGGCCTGTCCGTCCGACTCATGGCGCCCACTCTGCCAGCCCCGGAGCTCTCGGGCAGTGACGTCTGTCACCGGATCGTCGCAGGTCACCGGGTCTGTCGGTGGCGGGTGCTTGAGTGAGGTATGGCGTTGAACCCGGGGGTGCAGGAGTGGGAGGCAGACGAGCCGCCCACGCTCGGGACGGGCGTGCGACCTCCGCTCGACCCCTACGACTCACTCGCCGAGATCAACGCGATGAGCTCGGCTGAGTACAACGCCTTCATGGCCGAGGTCGACGCAGCGCTGGACGAGATGCGCGCGGAGGAGCAGGCGGCGCGACCTGTGCGCGAGCGCATGGCCGAGGGCCTGGACACCGCGAGTCGCGGGTTGAGCTTCGCGGGCGCGCTGGCGCAGCACTCCGCCACCGTGCTCGACGGCGACCTCACCGATGCGATCGAGGCGGTGGGCGCGCTGCAGACGCAGCTGGGGGCGGTCGGCTTCACGCTCGCGCGGGAAGCGGCGGTGCGCGGGCTCCACCAGGACGTGGCGATGTCGCTGGTGGACTGGCTGCGGGTGCGATGCCCCTGGCTCAGCACGCAGGACGCCGCGCACATCAGTGCGATCGTGAGGGCCTCGCAGTCGCCCGTGACCACGGTCATCGGGGACGCCGTCGCCGACGGCAGCGTGCCGGTGCACCGCGCCGCCCTGGTCGCGCGGACGATGACGCGGCTGGAGTCCTCGCTCGACCCCGACCAGCGCGAGTCGTATGCCCGGGTCGCCTCCGCCGCGGCGGCTCGGCCGGACCTGTCGGACCGTGACCTCGCCAAGGTCTGCCACCGGCTGGTCGAAGACCTGCTGCAGGAGGCCCAGCCCGGCGAGCGAGAGCGGAAGGCGATCGAGCTGCGGACGGTCGCCCGGCGCCGCGTCGGCCCCGGGCTGACCCGCTTCACGATCGACGCGCCGGACGGTGATGCAGCGGTCATCTCCGGCGTGCTCACCTCGGCGCTGGCCGCGCCGGCGCCCGGTGGTGAGGGTCAGCAGCGCGGAGCTGCCGGGGGCCAGGACACCCTGGGGCTGTCCGTGGACGCCCCGGGGACGTCCAGCTCTGGCGCTGGAGCAGTCGAGCCGGACACCCGGCTGCCCGGGCAGCGCCGCTACGACGCGCTGATGACGGTGATCCGTCGCGGCACCGGCAACCCGGGTGCGCCGCCGTCGACCGCCCGCGCCACCGTGCTGCTGACGATCCCCTTCGACCCCGACCGGGGTATCCCGTCCGGGCCGGCGAGCACCATGGAAGGTGACTACGTGCCGCCCAAGCAGGCCGCCGAGCTGTCGTGCAGCGCGGACATGACCCCGGTCTGGCTCTCCGCCGACGGGGCACCTCTCGCCCTGGGTCTGACCGCACGCTTCGCCAGTCCCGCGCAGTGGACGGCCCTGGCCGTGCGAGACGGCGGCTGCTCGTTCCCGGGGTGCTCCGCGCTTCCCCAGTGGTGCGACAGCCATCATCTGGACCACTGGGCCCGGGGTGGGCGCACCGACGTCGATCGCATGGCCTTGCTCTGCGGCCGGCACCACACCCACGTGCACCAGCACGACCTGACCGCGACCGTGAGCGGGTGCACCGTCACCTGGCACGTCTGACCACCGTGCCCCGCGGCCGGCCCATCGGGGCCGGCCGGTGAGGCATGCCCAGCGTGATCTGGAGGCGGGGGCGGGGCGCGGGAGGGAACCGCGGGCCGATGCTCGACTTGTGCGGTCGCCACGTCGAGTTGCCCGGCCTCACACGGCTGGGCCACGACCGGGGCGGCCGGTCGCCCGAAGACAGACGTCAGGGCCTCTTCCGGCATACGCGGCAGGGGACACGCGTTGCCCAGACATGACATCCACGCGCGTCCCGCTCTCCGTCCTCGACCTGGTCCCCCGCTCCCAGGGCATGACGCCCGCCACCGCCATCGAGGAGTCCGTGGCCCTCGCGCGGGAGGTCGACCAGCTCGGCTACCACCGCTTCTGGATGGCTGAGCATCACGGCTCCGAGGCCTTCATGTCTTCGGCGACGGCGCTGCTCCTCGGTCACGTGGCGCACGCGACCGACCGCATCCGGCTGGGCTCCGGCGGCGTGATGCTCCCCAACCACTCTCCCCTCATGGTGGCGGAGTATTACGGCACCCTGGCCACCATCCACGGCGACCGCTTCGACCTCGGTCTCGGCCGGGCACCGGGCACAGACCCTATGACGGCCGCGGCCCTGTCGCGCTCCAGCGGCCACCTGCCCGACTTCGCCTCCGAGGTGGCGGACCTGCAGGGCTACCTCGGCGAGCCACAGTCCGGTCGTCGGGTCCGCGCGCTGCCGGGCCAGGGCACCGGGGTGCCGCTGTGGATGCTCGGCTCGTCCACCGGTGGTGCGCAGGTCGCCGCGGCGCTCGGGCTGCCCTTCTCCTTCGCCTCGCACTTCGCGCCGGACCAGCTGCAGGAGGCGCTCAGCCTCTACCGCGACCGGTTCCGCGCCGATGCGGCCACCGCACAGGTCGACCGCCCCACCACCATGGCCGGCGTCAACGTGCTCGTGGCGCCCACCCAGGAGGAAGCCGACCACCTCTTCACCACTGCCCAGCTCATGGCGATCCGCATCCGCTCCGGCCAGCCGGCGCCGCTCGACCCACCGGTCGAGAGCCTCGCCGCCGTCGTGCCGACCGAGCTGCTGCCGCTGGCCAACGCCCACCAGTCCGTCAAGATGGTCGGCACCCCGGAGACGGTCGTGGAGAAGCTCGAGACGTTCGCCGCCGCGCACGAGCTCGACGAGCTGATCGTCACCACCTACACCTTCGACCCAGAGCTGCGGCGGCGCAGCTATCGGATGCTGGCGGAGGCCTGGGGGACGACAGCGCGCCCGCCCGAGCGGGTCGCGGTCAGCGGCTGACCTCGATGCGCGAGACAGCGCCGGCGAGATGGGTCGCGCCGTCCGGCACCCTGCCAGGATGCCTGTCATGGCCCCTGAAGCAGAGCGACTGACCATCCGGCAGTTCCAGTCGGCGCCGGGGACGGAGGACTGGCGCGGGCTGGGCCGCGGCGCCCACGCCTGGTTCGCAGCCCGGTCGCATGCCGAGGGCGCAGCGCTGCTGCGTACGGTCGTCGCCGCCTGCGTCGAGCGCGGCACCGTCCTCCCCGACCTCGACCTGCGCTCGACCGGCCTCCGGGTGCGTCTGGCCGCCACCGGTGAGGGGTTCACACCGGACACCGTCGAGGCGGCGCGGACCATCTCCGCAGCGGCGCGCGATCTCGGCCTCACGGCCCAGCCGGAGTCCGTGCAGGAGGTCCGGCTCGCGCTGGACACCCAGAACCCGGTGGCGGCGATCACGTTCTGGGAGACGGCGCTGGGCCACGTCCGTCAGGGTGACGAGGACGTGGTCGACCCGGCTCGGCGCCACCTTCCCATCTGGTTCCAGGACATGGATTCGCCGCGTCCGCTGCGCAGCCGCTTCCACCTCGACTCGGTCGCCGCGCGGGCCGTCGCCGTCGCCACCGTGGACCGGCTGGAGGCGGAAGGTGCCCGGGTGGAGCGTCACGGCTACTACGCCACCGTCTCCGACCCGGAGGGCAACGAGGTGGATGTCCTCCCGCTCCCCGAGGGCGCGGACCTCTGGTCGGAGACCGGCACCGAGGACTGGCGGCTCCTCTTCGCCGCCGTCGCGGCCTACCCGGTCACGTCCCACGGCCAGCTGCTGGATCTCGCGACCGGGGTGGCCGAGCTCGCCGATGCAGCAGGGCTCCCGCTGGGCATCGACGTCCGCCCGCTGCCCGCCCGACAGGCTGACACCCAGCACGGCCAGGACGACCGGGGCGAGGTCGCTGATGGCCGCGCAGTGGTGACGGTGCACACCGCCAAGGACCGCTGGGAGATGGACGACGGCTATCCCGCCCTCGCCGCCCAGGTGCAGCGCCTGGCCCGCTCCCTCGGGCTCACCGCTGACCCCGACCTCGCCCGGTTCGTCCAGGTCGGCCTGGACGCAGCGGACATACCGGGCGTCCGAGCCTTCTGGCAGGCGGCCCTCGGCTACGACCCTGACCCCAGGCCCGACGTCACCGACATCGTCGACCCGCGGGGTCTGGGCCCCGTCCTGTTCTTCCAGCCGATCGACGAGCTGGACGAGCAGCGGCGAGCGCAGCGCAACCGGCACCACATCGACGTCTTCCTGCCGCACGACGTGGCGGCGGCGCGGGTCGAGGCGGCGGTCGCCGCCGGCGGCACCGTGGTCCGCGACGCCGCGCCGTTCTGGTGGACGCTCGCCGACCCGGAGGGCAACGAGGTCGACCTGGCGGTGGCGGTCGGCCGCGAGGAGGAGTGGGGCTGAGCCACCCCGCACAATGGTGCCGTGCCCTCCGCCGACACCCTCCCCGCAGCCGAGCCCACGACGACCCTGCGCACGCTGCTGCCCGCCGCGGGGGTCTCGGTGTCGGCCTTCCTCCTCTTCGGCGTGCACCTGCCGCTACCCGGGTATGCCCTCCTCGTCGCCAGCCTGGTCGCCGCCTTCCTTCTGCACCGCGAGCTCTTCCGCGACCTGCTCCTCATCGCGCTAGGCATCGGCATCGTGTCCACCACGTCGGTCGAGGCCGACATCAGCTGGGACATGTTCTTCCTGCTCGGCGCTGTCCTCACCGCGGCGGTCCTCGCCCCCGTACTCGTCGACCGCTTCGTCTACCGCCGCAGCGCCATCACCTTCCCGTGGATCACCGGTCGCCGCTGGACCCGGCTGCAGTGGGGCTACGTCGTGGCCGTCCCCGTGCTCGGCTACCTCATCCTGCCGGCCTACTTCATCCACTCCGGCAGCTACCAGAACTGGCCGCCCATCCAGACCGCCAGCGAGTTCGGTCGGTTCTTCGTCGGCGTCAACGCCGTGGGCCTGTGGGACGAGCTGTTCTTCATCTGCATCTGCTTCGCCCTGCTCCGGCGGCACTTCCCGCTGTGGACCGCCAACGTCCTGCAGGCCACGATCTTCGTCTCGTTCCTGTGGGAGCTCGGCTACCGCTCCTGGGGACCGCTCCTCACCATCCCGTTCGCGCTGCTGCAGGGCTACATCTTCACCCGCACCAAGTCGCTCACCTACGTGGTGCTGATCCACCTGCTCTTCGACGCGGTGGTCTTCCTCGCCATCGTCCACGCGCACGACCGCAGCGTCTTCCCGTTCTTCCTCTATTAGCCCTCGATCGCCAGCGCGAGCGGCAGGACCGCCTCGGCGCCCGCCTGCCGCAGCGCCCGTGCCGCGACCGTCATCGTCCACCGGGAGTCGACAATGTCGTCGACGAGCAGCACCGGCCCTCGCGCCTGCCGCACCGTCTCGGCCAGCTCCGCTCCCACGACCACACGGTCCCAGACGTTGGCCAGCCGGAAGGCGCTGTTGCCACCCGCCTCCCCCACGGGCCCGCCGTGCGCCAGCTCGAGGTCCCCAGCAGCGGCAACCGTCCGATCTGGCTGATCTGCTCCGCGAGCGAGCCGACCACCGCGGGCCGCCGCCGCGAGGGCATCGCGACCACCCCCACCGGGCGCTCCGACCAGCCCCACCCGGCGAGCACCTGTACCACCGCCCGGGTGACCTGCTCGGGCACCGGGTCGCCGGACTCCAGGACCTCACGGAGCCGCTGCCCCCAGCCCAGGTCGGACAGCCGGGCGAGAGCCCGGCCCTCCGCAGCCTGCTCCTCCGGCGGGATCTTGCCCTTCACCTCGACGCCGAGACGGGGCATACCGGTCGGCCACTGCGCCCGCGGCTCGACCGGCACGCCGACCGCGCCCAGCCGCTCGCGCGCCGACCCGACCGCCTCCTGCGGGATCTCGCTGGGGAACCACGCCCCCGCGCAGCGGTCGCACCGCCCGCACGGCTCCGCCGTCGCGTCGTCCAGGCACTCCTGCAGGAAGGCCATCCGGCAGCCCTCGGTCTGCTGGTAGGCCACCATGAGCTCGGCCTCCCGCACCCGCGCGTCGGCGACCCGCGTGTAGCGCTCCTTGTCGTAGACCCACGGCCGGCCCGTCGCGGTCCACCCGCCGCGCACCTTCTCGACCGCGCCGTCGACGTCGAGCACCTTGAGCAGCAGCTCCAGCCGGGTGCGCCGCACGTCGACGATCGTCTCGAGCGCTGGCGTGGACAGCGGCCGGTCGCTGTCCGCGAGCGCGGTCAGCACCGCGTCCGCCTGGTCCTGCCGCGGCATGGAGACCGTGGCGAAGTAGTTCCAGATGTCGCGGTCCTCCGACCCCGGCAGCAGCAGCACGTCGGCCCGCTCCGTCGCGCGACCGGCGCGCCCCACCTGCTGGTAGTAGGCCACCGGCGAGCTCGGCGCCCCCAGGTGCACGACGAAGCCAGGTCGGGCTTGTCGAAGCCCATCCCGAGCGCGCTCGTCGCCACCAGCGCCTTCACCTGGTTGTCCCGCAGGCCGCCTCCAGCCGCTCACGGTCCTCGGTGTCGGTCCGCCCGGTGTAGGCCGCGACCTCCTGCCCCGCAGCGCGCAGCGCCTCCGCGACGTCCTCGGCGGCCGACACCGTCAGGCAGTAGATGATCCCGCTGCCCGGCAGCGTGCCGAGGTGCGCGAGCAGCCAGCCGAGCCGCTGATCCGGGGTCAGCCGGGGCAGCACGCCGAGCCGCAGCGAGGCCCGGGCGAGCGGTCCCCGAATCGTCTGCACCGTGGCTCCTCCGGCCCCCAGCTGCTCGACGACGTCCTCGACCACCCGCTCGTTGGCCGTCGCCGTCGTCGCCAGCACCGGCGTCCCCTCCGGCAGCGCGTCGAGCAGGGTCCGGATCCGCCGGTAGTCCGGGCGGAAGTCGTGCCCCCAGTCGCTGATGCAGTGCGCCTCGTCCACGACCAGCAGCCCGCACCGCGCCGCCAGGTCGGGCAGCTGCTCGTCCCGGAAACGCGGGTTGTTGAGCCGCTCCGGGCTCACGAGCAGCACGTCGACCTCGTCCGCGGCGAGCGCGGCCCGCACGTCGTCCCACTCGGTGGCGTTGGCCGAGTTCATCGTCACAGCCCGCACCCCTGCCCGCGCGGCGGCCGCGATCTGGTCGCGCATGAGCGCCAGCAGCGGCGACACGATGACCGTCGGCCCGGCGCCCTGCTGCCGCCGCAGCGCGGTGGCGACGAAGTAGACCGCCGACTTGCCCCACCCGGTCCGCTGCACCACCAGCACCCGCGCCCGTTCCTGCACCAGCGCGCGCACGGCCTCCAGCTGCCCGTCCCGGAAGTCCGCGTCCTCCCGCCCCACCAGCCGCCGCAGCGCCGCCCCCGCGGCCTGCTCCAGCGTCATCGTCTGCTCCGTCGTCTCCGGCATACCTCGACCGTAATCCTCACCTGTGACACACCACCGCACTAGGGTGTCTGCCGTGAACTGGGACCCCGTGACCGCAGTCCTCTTCGACCTGGACGGCGTGCTGACGCCGACGGCCGACGTGCACATGCGCGCGTGGGAGGTGATGTTCACCCGGCTCCTGGAGCGCCAGCCCGTCCCGCAGGAGCCCTACACCGACCAGGACTACTTCGCCTACATCGACGGCAAGCCGCGCTACGAGGGGGTCCAGGACTTCCTCGACGCCCGGGGCATCGACCTGCCCCAGGGTGAGCCGAGCGACCCGCCGGAGCTCATGACTGTGTGCGGGCTCGGCAACCGCAAGAACGAGATCTTCAACGAGGTGCTGGCCGAGGAGGGGATCGCTCCCTACCCCGGCTCGCTGCAGCTCCTCGACGAGCTGGCTCGCCGGGAGATCGCGATGGCCGTCGTCTCCTCCTCCAAGAACGCCCCGTCCGTCCTCGCCACCGCGGGCATCGCCGACCGCTTCCCGGTCGTCGTCGACGGGTCGGTGGCCGCGCGCGAGCAGCTGCCGGGCAAGCCCGCGCCTGACACGTTCTGGTATGCCGCGCGCCAGCTCGGTCACGAGCCGGCCGGGTGCGTCGTGGTCGAGGACGCCGTCTCCGGCGTGCGGGCGGGCGCGGCCGGCGGGTTCCACCGCGTCGTGGGGGTTGATCGCGGCGCCGGCCACGCCACGCTGCTGGAGGCCGGCGCCGACGAGGTCGTGCCCGACCTCGCCGACCTGATCTGACCGCTCGCTCCCCCGCCGAGAGGACCCCCTGCCGATGGCTGCCATGTCCCACCACCGCCCCCCGGCCCCGGTCGACCCGCTCGACCGGACCCGCTTCCCCGCCCGACCGTGGGAGCTGGCCGAGACCGCCTACGAGGGCTCGGACCTCGGCGTGACCGAGACGCTCTTCGCCGTCTCCAACGGCTACCTCGGGCTCCGCGGCAACGTCGAGGAGGGTCGCGACACCTACGCCCACGGCACCTTCGTCAACGGCTTCCACGAGACCTGGCCGATCCGGCACGCCGAGGAGGCCTTCGGGCTGGCACGCGTCGGGCAGACCATCGTCAACGTCCCGGACCCGAAGACCATCAAGCTCTACGTCGACGACGAGCCGCTACTGCTCTCGACCGCGGACCTGGAGCACTACGAGCGGACCCTCGACTTCCGGGCCGGGCTGCTGCGCCGCTCGGTCGTGTGGCGCACCAGCGCCGGCAAACGGGTCAAGATCACCTCCTCCCGGATGGCCAGCGTGGTCGAGCGGCACCTGGCCGTCATGACCTTCGAGGTCGAGATGCTCGACGGTCACGCCGCCCTCGACATCTCCAGCCAGATCCTCAACCGCCAGGACGGCTCGGACGAGTACCACGTCACCAGCGCCGCCATGGGCGAGGGCGTCGACCCGCGCACGGCCGAGTCCTTCGAGCACCGGGTGCTCGACCCGGTGCTCGCCGACACCAGCGGGTCCCGGCTGCTGCTGGGCTACCGCTGCCACAACTCCGGCATGACGCTGGCGACGATGGCGCACCACTTTGTCGAGACCGACAACACCTGGACCGAGCAGACCTCGGTCACCGGCGACCTGGCCAAGCACGTCATCCGGGTCGAGGCTGCCGAGGGCCGCCCGGTGCGGCTGGAGAAGCTCGTCGCGGTGCATACCTCCCGCGGCGTCCCGCCCCGCGAGCTCGCCGACCGGTGCTCGCGCACGCTGGACCGCGCCACCCAGCGTGGGGTGCCGGCGCTGCAGCAGGAGCAGGCCGGGGTCTGGGCACGTTTCTGGGAGGAGTCGGACGTCGAGCTGCCGGAGCAGCCCGAGCTGCAGCAGGCCGTCCGGTGGAACCTCTACCAGCTCGGGCAGGCCTCGCTCCGGGCCGGCTCGCACGGCATCGCGGCCAAGGGGCTCACCGGCTCCGGCTACGGCGGCCACTACTTCTGGGACACCGAGTGCTACGTCCTGCCCTTCCTCGTCTACACCCACCCGCAGGCCGCCCGCAACGCGCTGCGGTTCCGGCACGGGATGCTCGAGGCGGCGCGCCGCAGGGCCGCCGAGATGGCGCAGTACGGCGCCCTGTTCCCCTGGCGCACCATCAACGGCGAGGAGGCCTCGGCCTACTTCGCCGCGGGCACGGCGCAGTACCACATCAACGCGGACGTGGCCTACGCCCTGATGAAGTACTCCCGGGCCACGGGCGACGACCAGTTCCTGCTCGACCAGGGCGTCGACATGCTCGTCGAGACGGCCCGCCTCTGGGCCGACCTGGGCTTCTGGCAGGCCAACGGCAACCGGCAGTTCCACATCCACGCCGTGACCGGCCCGGACGAGTACACCACGATCGTCAACGACAACCTCTTCACCAACGTCATGGCCCAACTCAACCTGCGTGCCGCGGTGGAGGCGGTGCGCCGGCTCCAGGTCGCCGACCCGTGCCAGTTCGCCCGCGCCGTGGCGCGCCTCGACCTGGGCGACCACGAGGTCGAGGCGTGGCAACGGGCGGCCGACGGCATGCACATCCCGTTCGACGAGGAGACCGGCGTCCACCCGCAGGACAGCCACTTCCTCGAGCGCGAGGTCTGGGACCTCGACGCGACCCCCGCGGACAAGCGGCCGCTGCTCCTCAACTACCACCCGCTGGTCATCTACCGCTACCAGGTGCTCAAGCAGGCGGACGTCGTCCTCGCCCTCTACCTCGCCGGCGACGCGTTCACCGCGGAGGAGAAGCTCACCGACTTCGCCTACTACGACCCCATCACCACGGGCGACTCCACCCTCTCCGCGGTCGTGCAGTCGATCGTCGCGGCCGAGGTGGGCTACCACGACCTCGCGCTGCGCTACTTCTACGCCGCCCTCTTCGTCGACCTGGACGACCGCCACGGCAACGCGAGCGACGGGGTCCACGTCGCCTCGACGGGCGGCGTGTGGAGCGCGCTGGCCGCCGGCTTCGGGGGCATGCGCGACCACGGTGGCGTCCTGTCGCTCGACCCGCGGCTCCCGGCCTCGTGGCCCGGGCTCACGTGGCGTATGCGGTGGCACGGCTCCCGCCTGCGCGTCACCGTCGAGCAGGAGCAGGTCAGGCTCATCGTCGAGGTGGGCGACCCCGTCACCCTCGAGGTCCGCGGCGAGCAGGTGCAGGTGGCCGACGAGGAGGTCACCGTCCCCCTGGACGGCCACGGGTTGCGACGTGACGGCGCCCCCATCTCGGAGGCGGTGTCCACCGCCAGCATCCCGACCGACCGCAGCAAGGGTATGCCGGGCCGGCCGACCGGCGTGGTCCCGCACAGCTGGCCGGAGGAGGAGTGGGACTCCACCGGGC
Source organism: Serinicoccus sp. CUA-874 (assembly GCF_001942225.1). NCBI lineage: Bacteria > Bacillati > Actinomycetota > Actinomycetes > Micrococcales > Ornithinimicrobiaceae > Serinicoccus > Serinicoccus sp. CUA-874. The sequence goes on from NZ_MKJZ01000037.1 coordinate 16,412, forward strand.
CGGTCCCCCGCGTCCGCGTGGGCTCAGAACCCGAGGCTCCGGGCCGCACGACGGAGTGACTCGGCTCCGGCCTCCAGCCCGGCCTGCTCCTCCCCGGAGAGGGTGGGCGCCAGCGGGCGCTCGGCGCCCCCGGCGCCCACGACGGTCGGGATCGACAGGCAGACGTCCTTCAGCCCCAGCGTCCCGGAGAGCAGGGTGGAGACCGGCAGCACCTGCCGCTCGTCCCGCAGCACGGACCCGATGATCTGGCTGGCCGAGGCGCCGATGGCGTAGTTGGTCGCCCCCTTGCCGGCGATGATCTCGTACGCGGCGTGCACCACGTCGTGGGCCATCTGCTCCCGCTGCTCGGCGGTGGTGAGCTCGGTGATCGGCACGGCGCCGACCGTCGCGCTGCTCCATAGCGGGACCTCGGAGTCCCCGTGCTCGCCGACGATGTAGGCATGCACGCTCTGCACCGCCACGTCGCAGGCCTGAGCCACCAGCCCGCGCAGCCGGGCGGAGTCGAGGACGGTGCCGGAGCCGAACAGCCGGGCCGGGGGCAGGTCGGTGACCTTCTGCGCGACGTAGGTGATGACGTCCACGGGGTTGGTCACCATGACGAAGGTCGCATCCGGTGCCGCCTCCACCAGGCGCGGCATGAGATCGACCATGAGCCGGGTCGTGGAGGCGGCCAGGTCGAGCCGGCTCTGGCCGGGCTGCTGCTTGGCGCCGGCGGTCACGGCCACGACGTCGGCGCCGGCGCACACCGAGACGTCCTCTGACCCGTCGACGTGCGCCGCCGGCATGAACTGCAGGCCCTGTCGCAGGTCGAGCGTCTCCGCCCGGACCTTCTCAGCGTCGATGTCGTGCAGGACGACGTGCCGGGCGACCCCCCTCAGGAGGAGCGCGTAGGCGAGGGTCGAACCGACCGAGCCCGCTCCGACGATGGCCACCTTGGGTCCCGAGATGCTGTCCGTCACCGGTCCATCATGCAGTCCCGGGCCGTCGGCGCCGTCGCGGGATTGGCCCTGCAGCCCGGGGTGTGGTCGACTACTGGACATGAGTGAGCCCACCGACCTCCCCTTCCAGGACGACGAGCGTCGGCCGGAGTCCCTCTACGAGGGTGAGCGACCGGTGGAGAACCGCGCGGACCGTGGCGGTGCCGATCCGGCACCTCGGCAGGACGACCCGCAGGCGACCAATGGCGGATCGACCCCAGGCACCACCCGCCTCGGCCAGCTGTCCGAGCCCGAGGAGACGGAGACCGACGTGCTCGCCGCCCGGGTCACCGGGCCGGAGGACCACGGGGGCATGACCCGCCTCTGGCGCGCCACCATGGACCTGCCGCACTGGTGGTTCGTGGCCGTCGGCGACGCCGGGTCCGAGTCCCCCGCCGCCGCGCAGATCGATGGCCAGATGATGCTGCTGACCTTCACCAGTGCCGAGCGCGCCCGGCACTTCGCCGTGCAGAACGAGATGGTCGCGCCGGAAGAGGACCTCCGGGCGATCGCCCTGCCTCCGCAGGAGCTCGTGGACACCGCGCGGGCCTACCAGGACGCCGGCATCGCGGGCCTGATGTTCGACCCGCACCTGTCGGGCTACTTCATGCCGACCGACCAGCTCGGCATCGTCTGGGACGCCGTGCACGAGGCCGGCCCGCAGACCGACTGAGCCGCAGGCTCACCACAGCTCGCGCCGGTCTCCCCTCCGGTCAGCGCCCGGGGATGACGAGCTCCTGACCCGCCGCCACCGACGTGGTGCTCAGGCTGTTGGCCCGCTGGATGCTGGTGATCGCCTGGCTCAGCGGCACCTCCGGCAACTCCTGCGCCGCGATCTCGGACAGCGTGCTGCCCTCCTCCACCACGATCGAGGAGCTGGCGCCGGCCGGTCCGAGCAGCCCGAGCATGGACCATGCCACGAGCGCGACCACGAGGCTCGTCGTCGTGGTCAGCGCCAGCCGGCCCCGCCGCGTCAGCCGCAGGTGTCGAGCCGGCTCCACACGCCGTGCCCGTGCACTCCGGAACTGCGACCCGTCGCCGGAGCGGCCGCGGGCCGACGGCGTCGGCACCAGCCGCAAGTGACCTCGGGCTGCCCCACGCGGACGCGGGACCGGCAGCGGGCTCAGGATGTCGTGCGCGATGGCGGTGCTCATGCTGTTCACCTTCCTCGTGGCGGTGCGGGTCGGACGCGTGTCCGATCGCACGTCTGTTTCATTGATAGCACATGCGTCCGACGCTGTCGACACGCCACCCGAACAGGTGTTTGCCTTGGCCTGGCGCCGGGCGTAGCCTGTGCTCATGTCAGCAACTCAAGCACCCACCACTGACATACCCTCTGACCAGGCATGATGCCGAGACGCCGGGGCACAGCACCACAGCAGCCGCGGCGCGACGAGGGTGGGGCCCGCACGAGGGGATGGAGATCATGGCCACAATCCACGAGATGCCGGATCGCGACGGTGGCGCCGCGCTGACCAACCGTCAGCGCCGGGTCCTCGACGTCATCCGCGACTCGGTCGACCACCGGGGTTACCCGCCGAGCCTGCGGGAGATCGGTGACGCCGTCGGCCTCACCTCACCCAGCTCGGTGGCCCACCAGCTCAAGACGCTCGAGCGCAAGGGCTACCTGCGCCGCGACCCGCACCGCCCGCGGGCGATCGAGGTCGTGCACCCGGGCAGCGAGGGCTCGGGATACCGGCGCCGCGACGCCGAGGCCGGCCCGACACCCACCGAGGTCCACGACGAGACCGGCATCGGTGACGCCCGCCCCCAGCCGTCCTACGTCCCCATGGTCGGCCGCATCGCGGCGGGCGGCCCGATCCTCGCCGAGGAGGCCGTCGAGGACGTCTTCCCGCTCCCGCGGCAGATCGTGGGCGACGGGGAGCTGTTCCTGCTCAAGGTCGTGGGCGACTCCATGATCGACGCCGCGATCTGCGACGGCGACTGGGTCGTCGTGCGCCGCCAGCCCACGGCGGTCAACGGGGAGATCGTCGCCGCGATGCTCGACAACGAGGCCACCGTCAAGACCTACCGCCACCGGGACGGCAAGACCTGGCTCATCCCCCACAACCCTTCCTACGAGCCGATCGACGGCGACCACGCCGTGATCCTCGGCAAGGTCACCGCGGTCCTGCGTCGGGTCTGAGGCCACCTCCCCGACGCGACACCGGGTGCCACTGCACCCGACACCGACCGCGGCGTCGGTCCCCGGCCCCTCCATCCTCTCCGGGGGCCGACGCCGCAACTCCTGCGCTCAGCCCGAGGGGGCCGGCCCCTCGTCCACGGAGTAGTAGTCGTAGAGCTGCTCCTCCTCGTCCTCGGTCAGGTGCCCGTCGCACGGGATGTCCGGTGCGTCCTTGATCATCGCGAGGGGGTAGGGCACCTGGATGCGGCCGCCCTGGATCGTGGCGTTGGACACCGGGCAGAAGACCTTGCGCCCGCCGAACCACCCGGTCCGGACCGACACCCACGCCGGGCTCCCCGTGCCGTTGTCGAGGTAGACCTGGCACATCCCGCCGACCTTGTGCCCGTCCTGGTCGACGACCTCGGCGTCGTACATCTCACCCAGCTGCTCGTAGGTGACCACAGCGACCTCCTCGCCGGCGGCCCGTCCGGACCGTCCTCGCCCAGCCTAACCACCGAGGTCGGCGACCAGCGCCGGCAGCACGTCACCGACCAGGGCATCGACCCCCACCGTCGTCTCGGCGTCGCCCCGCGTGCCGCCCCGGGTGACCACGGCGACGGGTATGCCCTCGCGCGCCGCTCGTCGGACGAACCGGTAGCCGCTCATCACCTGCAGCGAGGAGCCGAGCACGAGCAGGGTGCGGGCCTGCTCGACGAAGGTGTAGGCCCGCGCCACGACCTCCTTGTCCACCGAGCCGCCGAAGAAGACGACGTCGGGCTTGAGCCGGTCCTGCCCGCAGACCAGGCACCGGGGCGTGCGGAAGCGTTCCACCTGGGCCTCGGGCAGCGCGACGTCGCCGTCCGGGCGCACCGGCGAGGTGGCGTCGACCACGGCCAGGAACCCGGGGTTGGCCTCGGCGAGCCAGTCCTGCACCTGGGCGCGGGTCGTCACCTCCCCGCAGTCCAGGCACACCACGCGGGAGAGGGTGCCGTGCAGCTCCAGGACCCGTCGGCTGCCGGCCTGCTGGTGCAGCCCGTCGACGTTCTGCGTGATGACGTGACGGACCAGGCCAAGCCGCTCCAGGTCGGCGACCGCGCGGTGCGCGGCGTTGGGCCGTGCGGCCTCGAAACGGGTCCAGCCGACGTAGGCCCGGGCCCAGTAGCGCCGTCGCGCGTCCGCCGACCCGACGAACTCCCCGTGCTGCATCGGTTGCACCCGACGGGTCCCGTCCGGTCCGCGGTAGTCCGGGATGCCGCTGGCCGTCGACATCCCCGCCCCGGTGAGCGCCACCACCCCACCGGCCCTCACCAGCTCCCGGAGCCGGGCATACCTCCCCGGCTCCACCGACGTCTGCGCGGGCAGCGTGAGCGCGCTGTCGAGCGGCCCGACCGCGCTCACCGGGCCCCCTCGCGCGGCAGCGTCAGCACGAAGCGGGTCTGGCCCCGTCGGGACTCCACCCTGACGTGGCCGTCGTGCGCCCGGGCCACCGCGGCGACGATCGAGAGCCCGAGCCCCGTGCTCCCGGCGGCCCGGGAGCGGGAGTCCTCGCCGCGGGCGAAGCGCTCGAAGACGGTCTCCTGCAGCCGCTCGGGTATGCCTGGTCCGTCGTCCTCGACGACCACCTCGACCGCGTCGGCGGTGGCCCGGAGCCCGGTCGTCACGGTCGTCCCGGGCGGGGTGTGGGTGCGGGCGTTCGCGAGCAGGTTGACCAGCACCTGCCGCAGCCGCGCCTCGTCACCGACGAGCTCCACCGGGTCCTCGGGCAGGTCGAGCACCCAGGTGTGGTCCTGCCCGGCGGCGCGGGCGTCGCTGACGGTGTCCAGGCAGACGAGGGTGAGGTCGACCGGCTCCCGCTCCAGCGGCCGACCCGCGTCGAGCCGCGCCAGCAGCAGCAGGTCCTCGACCAGGCCCTGCATGCGCAGCGACTCGGCCTCCACCCGGTCCAGGGCGTGCCGGACTCCCGGGGGCACCGGCTCGCTCTCCCGGCGGGAGAGCTCGGCATACCCGCGGATCGAGGCGAGCGGCGTCCGCAGCTCGTGCGAGGCGTCCGCGACGAACTGGCGCACCCGCTGCTCGCTGGCATGACGCACCGACAGCGCGGACTCCATGGTGTCCAGGAGCTCGTTGAGCGCCTGCCCGACCTGCCCCACCTCGGTCCCCGCCTCCGTGGCCGACGCCGGCACCCGGTCCTCGACCGCCACCTCGCCCCGCTCCAGCCGTTGCTGGGAGACCCGCCGCGCGGTCGCCGCGACCCGGTCCAGGGGTGCCAGGTCCCGCCGCACCAGCCACGCCGAGCCCGCACCCGCCGCGAGGAGCGACAGCAGCGCCGCCGGCAGCAGGATCAGCACGGCCCGGCGCGTCGTGTCCGTGACCCCCGCCAGGGGCAGCCCGGTCAGCAGCGTGTCGCCCTGGGCACCGTCCTCCACCACCACTCGATAGTCCCCCACCCCGGCGCCGAGGTCCACGGAGAACGGCTCGGACCCCGTGGGCGACCCGGCGGCGTCCTGCGCCGCCTGCTCCAGCACGGCCAGCTGGGCGTCGTCCAGCGAGCCCAGCCGGTTGTCCGTCGTGACCACGGAGTTCACCACCGCCTCGCCGTCGCGCAGCACGACGGCGAGCGAGCGGTCGCCGCCCCCTGGCGGGCGGGCCGGACCGCGCTCGTCGAGGTCCTCCCCCGGTCCGGCCGGCGGCGGCTGGTCGAAGCCGCCCCCGACCTCGTCCCCCACCCGCTCGCTGGACAGGCGCAGGTCCTCGTCGAGCTGCCCGACGAGGGTGTGCCGCAGCGCGAGGACGGTGGCGACCCCGGAGACGAGGAGCACGCACGCGAAGATCGCCACCACGGAGGTGACGATCTTGACGCGCAGCGACCTGGGCCGACGGGCCACGCTCAGGATCCCGCGGCTGGCTTGAGGACGTAGCCGGCTCCACGCATCGTGTGGATCATGGGCTCGCGGTCGAGGTCGATCTTCTTGCGCAGGTAGGAGATGTAGAGCTCGACGATGTTGGCCTGGCCCCCGAAGTCGTAGTTCCACACCCGGTCCAGGATCTGCGCCTTGGACAGCACGCGACGCGGGTTGCGCATGAGGAAGCGCAGCAGCTCGAACTCCGTGGCAGTGAGCGTGATCTCGGTCCCGGCGCGCGCCACCTCGTGGCTGTCCTCATCCAGCGTCAGGTCACCGACGACGAGCACCGAGCCGGACTCCTGGGCGACCACGGCGGTGCGCCGCATGAGGGCTCGCACCCGGGCGACGACCTCCTCGAGGCTGAACGGCTTGGTGACGTAGTCGTCACCGCCCGCCGTGAGCCCGGCGACCCGGTCCTCCACGGCATCCTTGGCGGTGAGGAAGAGCACCGGGACGTCCGGCTCACCGGCCCGCATCCGGCGCAGCACCTCGAGGCCGTCGAAGTCGGGCAGCATCATGTCCAGCACCACGGCGTCCGGGGAGAACTCGCGGGCCACCCGCACCGCGTCCATCCCGGTGCCCGCGACGCGCACCTCCCAGCCCTCGTAGCGCAGCGCCATCGACAGCAGCTCGGTCAGGTGCGCCTCGTCGTCGACGACGAGGACGCGCACGGGGGTCCCGTCGAGGCGGGTGAGGGCGGGGGCTGCGGCTGGCGTCATGGTGGAAGTTCATCCTGCCACCCCGTGCGGCGTCTAGGTGGTTGCTGTGCGCTCGCTGTGCGGCACACCCCGTCGCTCAGCGCCGCCCGAGCGCGGTGATCCGACCGGAGTCGCGCAGCGCGGACAGGGCGTCGGCGCCGCGGCGACCTGCGGGTGGGGCGGCAGCAGCGCCGCGTCGCGGCGCACCACCTGCGGGCTGTGCCGCCGGATCGAGGCGTCCGCCACGAGGTAGCCGTACCGGCACAGGACCATCTGCTCCTCGGGGCTGAAGGCGTCCAGGTCGGTCCGCACCCGGTGGATGGCCCCGACGACCTCGGGGTCATACCCGTCGAGCAGCGGTCCCGGCGAGCCGGGACCGGACCCGCGCCGCAGGTCCGCGGGCGAGTCCAGCGACCACGTCGCCCCCGCGAGCGTGCCGGCGGCGAAGCCTGCCCGCAACCATCGCAGCCTCGCGGTCTGCCCGCCGCTGGAGGCGACGGACAGCAGCCGCCCGAGACGGCTGAGCACCGACCCTGCCGGTCGCCCTCCGAAGACCGCTCCACCATCGCTGACCAGCACCGTCGCGTGGTCGGACCACACCGGCTCCAGGGCGAGGTTGTCGTAGACCCCGCCGTCCACCAGTTGGATGCGGCGTCGGATCGCCTCACGCACCGGCTCCGGCTCGTCCGGGTCGGCCGCACCGCCGGTGAGCCCGAGGTCGGCACCGTCCAGCTCCAGCGGGCCGAAGAACGGCGGGTAGGCGCAGGAGGCGGCCACGGAGTCGACCAGCCGCAGCCCTGGTGGCGGGGCGGCGTGCCCGAGGCGGTGGTCGCCGATCCGGCCGCGCGGTCCCGCCGACCGGGGGTCGGCGAAGAGCCAGGAGACCCGTAGCCGATCTCGGTCGCCCCGGTGAGCACCACGGGGCCACCTCGGCGGCGGTGCTCGCGCAGGTCGGTGCCCCACCACGGGACCGCGCGCTCGAGCTCGTCAGCCAGCACCTGCACGCTCGGGTCCGGTCGACCCCAGCCGCGGGGGCTGACCCGCGACAGCAGCGCCGGGGTGCGCAGGTTGCGGCGGGTGAGGGCGAGCAGCGGTGCTGCGACGAGCTCCTCCAGCCCGCCGACGCGTCCGCCGCCGGGTCCGGAGCCGCCGTCGGCGTCGGGCCACTCCAGGTCAGGGTGCAGCAGCAGGGTGGCCAGCACAGCCCCGCCGGAGACCGCGCTGAGGCTGCGCAGGGAGCCCAGGACGCCGAGCTCGTCGAGCGCCGCACGGCACCGAGGTGGAACAGGGCGGCGCGGAAGCCGCCCCCGGACAGGCACAGGGCGCTGCCCTGCCTCGGTCGGCGTGCCGACGGCCCGTGATGAGCCGTGGCCCGGGCGGCCTCCAGCTGGGCGAGCACCGGGTCGGCGGGCGGAGGTCCGTGGAACGGGGACTGGTGCGCTGACGCGGGGAGCACGCCTCCAGCAGACCGGCACCGGGTGACGCCGGCGTGAACGACGCGGCGGGTGTCGGCGTCGGGCAGGTGACGACCTGCTGCCAACTATGATCGGGGTATGTTCGACGCCGCAGGGCTGCGCGTGATGCGGGCCATCGCCGACGAGGGGTCTTTCACGGCGGCCGCGGCCTCCCTCGGCTACACCCAGCCCGCGGTCTCCCAGATGGTCCGCCGCCTGGAGCAGCGTGCCGGCACCGCGCTGGTGGAGCGCATCGGCCGGACCGTGCGGCTGACCGAGGCCGGGCAGCTGCTCGCGACCCGTGCCGGCGAGATCCTGGACCGCATCGACGAGGCCGAGGCCGAGGTCATCGCCATCGCCGGGCTCAAGGCCGGCCGGGTGCGGCTCATGGCCTTCCCCTCCTCCTCGGCGACCCTCGTGCCGCGCGCCCTCGCCGAGCTGCGCCGCAGCCACCCCGCCGTCACCGTGCAGTTCAGCGAGGCCGAGCCGCCGGAGTCGCTGGCGGCGGTCCGCGCGGGTGCCGTGGATCTCGCGGTCGCCTTCGCCTACGAGGGGACCGACGCCGGACGCGGCGAGGACGACCTCGACGGGCTGGTCGTCATGGACGTCCTGGACGACCCGGTGATGCTCGTCCTGCCCGGTGACCACCCGCTGGCAGGGCAGGACGAGGTGGACCTGGGCGACCTGTCGGCCGACCGGTGGATCGCGGGCTGCCCGCGCTGCCGTGGCCACCTGCTCACCCTCGCCGACGAGGCCGGCTTCGACCCCGACGTCACCTTCGAGACCGAGGACTACGTCGCCGTCCTCGGCCTGGTCGCGGCCGGGCTCGGGGTCGCGCTCGTGCCGCAGCTGATCCTCTCGACCGTCTCGCACCCGGACGTCGTCGTCCGGCCGGTGTCCCCGCCGTCGCGGCGGACCGTCCAGGTCGTCACCACCCCGGACCTGCAGCGGGTCCCCGCCGTGGCGGCGACCCTCGACGCGCTGTGCCACAGCGCGCGCGACCTGGGCGGCTCGCCCTGCGCGCACGTCACCACCCACGCCTGAGCCCGCTGCCCACGACGCCCTCGGGACCTCACTCCCGCGCGTGCGGCACCAGCCGGCCCTGGGCGTCACGGACGACCGCGACGTCGCCGTGCAGGTCGGTCCGCAGGACCACCGCCCCGGCGTCCGAGAGCAGGCTCAGCACGCCGGGCGCCGGGTGCCCGAAGTCGTTGTCCTCCCCCACCCCGACGAGGGCGATCTCCGGGTCGGCCGCCAGGACCAGCCGCTCGTCCTGCGCCGCCGACCCGTGGTGCGCGACCTTGAGCACGTCGTAGTCGCGCCCCTGGGTCGCAGCCCGCAGCTGCCGCGCGCTCTCCGGCTCCAGGTCGCCGGTGAGGAGCACCGCGGTCCCGCCGACGTCGACGTCCAGCACGACGCTGGCGTTGTTGGCCGCCGAGCCCGCCACCGGTGGCGTCGCGGACGGCCAGAGCACGGTCGCGCGCACGTCGCCGACCTCCCATCGGTCACCGACCCGGGCCGGACGGACGGGTATGCCCTCCTCCGCCAGTGCGGTCAGCGTCGCCTCGGCCACCTGCGGGGGGTCACGCACCGGGGTCACGACTGCCTCCCGCACGCGCGCCTCGCGCAGCACGCCGGGGAGGCCGGCGACGTGGTCGGTGTGGAAGTGGGTGAGCACCAGGAGGTCGACCTGGCGCACACCCAGGTCGCGCAGGCAGGCCGCGACGGCGTCGGGCTCGGGGCCCACGTCCACCACCAGGGCGCGACCGGGGGCGGTGCGCACGGCGAAGGCGTCCCCCTGGCCGACGTCGCACCCGGCGACCACCCAGCCCGGCGGGGGCCAACCGCGCAGACCGGGCACCGGCAGGGCCGAGGCCAGCAGGGCGCAGACGACGGCGGCACCACTCCAGGGGTGCCGCAGGCCGAGCCGGAGCAGGCGGGGGCCGGTGGCCAGCAGGACGACCGTGAGGACGGCGAGCGTCCACGCTCCCAAGGCGCCGTCCCACCACTCGATGCTGCCCAGCGGGGCGCGGGCGCAGAGCCGCGCGATCCGCCCGATCGCCCACGCGGGCACGGCCGCTGCCCAGGCCAGCACCGAGGCAGCCGGGGTGGACAGCGGGGCCAGCAGCGCCGCGAGCAGACCGAGGATCGTGGTGGGCGGCACCAACGGTGCCGCCAGCAGGTTCGCCAGCACGGCCACGGTCGTGATCTCGCCCTGCAGCAGCACGATGACCGGGGCGCAGATCACCTGCGCGGCCAGGGGCACCGCCGCGGCCCGAGCCGGCAGGCCGGCCCACCGCGGGAGCAGTCCGGCCAGCACGAGACCCCAGGGCCGGGCCCACAGCACGAGACCCAGGGTGGCCAGGGTCGAGAGGGCGAAGCCGAAGGAGCGCGCGAGCCACGGGTCGACGCACAGCAGCACGACGACCGCACCACCGAGCAGCGGCAGGCTGGCCCGGCGCCGGCCGTGGGCGAGGGCCACCAGCGCCACACCGCCCATCACCCCGGCCCGGAGCACCGAGGGCTCGGGGCGGCACAGCAGCACGAAGCCGACCAGCCCGGCCAGCACCAGCGGCAGGCGCCACCGACGCGGCGCCCCCGCACGGGCGACCACCAGGCCACGCCGCCGACGACGATCGCGACGTTGCTGCCGCTGACCGCGCTGAGGTGGGTCATGCCGGTGTCGCGCATCGCCTGGGTGAGGTCCGGCGGGGTCAGCGACGTGTCCCCGACGACGAGCCCCGGGACCAGCGCCCGGGCGTCGGTCGGTAGCGGGTCGACCGCCTCGCGGAAGCTCGCGCGCACGTGGTCGACACCCCGCAGCAGCGCCGGCGGTCGCTGGACGACCGTGGGCGGCCCGCGGGGCACGAGCACGGCGACGGCGCGCTCGCCGGGTCGAGCCGGTGACCACCGGCCCGACACCTCGACGACGCTGCGCCACGCCACGGCCCCGTCCGCCCACCCCTGCCCCGCCGTCGCCATGACGACCACCGGCGTCGCCGGTCGCGTCGTCTCGCCGCGGGCGCTGGCGCGCACCACCCGCCCCTCGAGGACGACCAGCGGGTCGCGCTCGTCGGCCCGGGAGACGAGCCGGGGCTCGGTGGTGACGAGCACCTGAGCGGTCGTCACCGCTCCCTCCCCCGCCCAGCCCGGCACCGGCCCGGCCCGCGCGGCGGCCAGGTGCAGGCTCGCCGCTCCCACCACGAGCGCGGTCGCCGCGGCGCAGAGGGCCAGCACGCGGCGCCAACCCCGTGCCGAGGCACCTCGCCGGTGGTGAGAGGTGCCACGCCCAGCCCCTGGTCGCGCCCGGACCACGTGTCGGCGCGACCGGCCGCTCGGCCACCGCGGGACGACCAGGGCCAGCGAGGCGACCAGGGCCACCGAGGCGACGAGGGAGGAGACCCATCGTGGTCCGCCGAGCACCGCCACCAGGACGGCCCAGGCGGTGAGCGCCGGCAGCAGGAGCCGGACGTCGTGCACCGCCTCCTGCTGCGCGTCGCGGGCGCTCATCCAGCGACGGTGACGAGCGGCTCGAGCTGCTCCAGCGTCCGCTCCCCGATGCCGCTCACCTCCAGCAGCTCGGCGACCGCGGTGAAGGCGCCGTGCTCCTCGCGCCACTGCAGGATGCGGCCGGCGGTCACCGGGCCGACGTCCGGCAGCTCCTCGAGGTCGGCCTGGGTCGCGGTGTTGAGGTCGAGCAGCTCCGTCGGTGCCTGCGCCGAGGCCGACCCTGCCCGCTGCGATCCCGGGGCACCGTCGGGCCCCGGCCCGGTCGCTGGCGCCCCCGCCACCCAGCCCGGCGGCGGGTCCTCCCCCGGAGCACCCACCCACACCTGCTCGCCGTCGACGACGGCACGGGCGAGGTTGACCGACCCGGCATCGGCCTCACTCGTGAGCCCGCCCGCCGCGTCGAGGCGTCCACCACCCGGGATCCTGCCTCGAGCTCGACCACACCGGGGGCGGCCACCTGTCCGATGACGTGGACCAGCAGCGGGCCCGGGGCGGTCTCGGCAGCGGTCGCCGCCTGGCCACCCGGTGCCGCACCGGCCGGCGTCGATCCGGCGGGCGAGGACCCGCCCGGCGGCATCGCGGTCGGCTGCACAGCGGCCTCCCCGCCCGCGTCCGGCCCGGGACCCTCCTGGGCGCCGGCGGAGCCGTCCTCGGCCCACCCGGCCGTGGCGGGCACCGCTGTCGCGCGCTGCTCGACCCACCACCAGCGACCGCCGAGGACACCGAGCACCAGGACCACGACCAGGACCATCCCGCCGACCGCGCGGGCGCCGACCCCGATCTGGGCCATGTGACCCGCGCCGGGCACCGCCACGAGCACGCCGTGCGCGGCTGGGTCCGCCTCCAGGTGCGGTTCTGGGTCCGGGTCTGGGTCCCGGCCCCGACCCCGCGCCCCGTCTCCGGGGGTGGTGCGAGTCATCCCGTCCGCCACCGACACCCGGCCCGGCGCCGATGGCCCGACGTCCACGTCGCCGCGTCCGGGACCGCCACCCCTCGTCCCGTCCGGTGCCGCCCGGTGTGCGCGTCGTCGTCCCCCATACGCCGCACGCTAGGAGTCCCGGGCCCGGCTCGGGAGAGGGCGCGTCAGATCTGTGGACGGAAGCGTCGGGCGCCCCAGGGTGTGGACGACGGCTCAGCCGCCGTGGGCCACGACCACACCCAGCGTCCCCGGGCCGGTGTGCACGCCCACCCCGGGGTCCAGCGGTGCCATCTGCGGCTCGACCCCGACCCGCCGGGCCAGCGCGGCCGCGAGGTCGCCCGCAGCCTCCTCGGCCCCCAGCTCGTGCACACCGAGCCGGGGGCGCCCGCCGTCCTCGCGCACCCGCTCGGCCGCCTGCGCGGCGAGGTCGCCGAGCCGGGCCAAGGCGCGGCCCCGGGTGCGCACGCGCTCGGCGAGCACCACCTCCCCGTCGTCCACCCCCAGCAACGGCTTGATCGCCAGGGCCGAGCCCAGGACCGCCTGCGCCCGACCCAGCCGGCCACCCCGGCGCAGGTGCTCCAGGCTGTCGACGTAGAACCACGCCCGCGCCCCGGAGGCCCGCTCCCGGGCCAGGCGCTCCACCTCCTCCAGGCTCCCTCCCTCGCGCGCCAGGCTCGCGGCGTCCAGCGCGGCCCAGCCCAGCGGCAGCCCGACGGTGCGCGCGTCGACCACCCGGACCTCCACCTCATCGGCCAGCTCCTGGGCCGCCAGCCCGGCGGCCTCGGCCGTCCCGCTCAGCCGGCCCGAGAGGTGCACCGACACGACCCGGCGGCAGCCGGTGGCCGCCACCAGTGCGCGGTAACCGGTGACGAACTCCCCCGGCGACACCCGGCTGGTCGTGACCCGCTCGCGTCCGGCGCGCAGCACGTCGACGACCTCGGCCTGCGTGACCTCGCGCGAGTCCCCGCGGCGCCCCTCCACCATGACGTGCAGCGGCAGCACGTGCAGCGGCACGCCGTCCTGCGGACCGGGCGGCAGACAGCTCGCGCTGTCGGTGAGGAGGGCGACGTCCATCGGGCCAGGGTCGGCGTGCTCAGACGACGATGTTGACCAGGCTCGGTGCCCGGACGATCACCTTGCGCACCGGCATACCGTCGAGGAAGCGCTGCACCTTCTCACTGCCCAGCGCCAGCTGCTCCAGGTCCGCCTCGCTGATGTCGGCCGCGACCTCCAGCCGGTCGCGCACCTTGCCCTTGACCTGCACCACCGCGGTGACCGCGTCCTCCACGAGCAGCGCCGGGTCCGCCTCGGGGAAGGCGGCGTAGGTCAGGTCGTCGTGACCGAGGCGCTCCCACAGCTCGGCCGCCAGGTGCGGCGCCACCGGCGCGACCATCTGCACCAGCGGCTCGACCACCGCCCGGGGCACGCGATCCAGCTTGGTCAGCAGGTTGTTGAGCTCGATCATCCGCGCGATCGCGGTGTTGGTGCGCAGCGCGGCGTAGTCGGTCGCCACGGCGTCGATCGTCCGGTGCAGCGCCTTCTCCACCTCGGGGGTGAGTGCGTCGGCGTCGTCGCTGACCGTGACCTCGCCGGTCTCCTCGTCGATGACGTTGCGCCACAGCCGCTGCAGGAACCGCTGGCTCCCGACGACCGCGCGGGTCTCCCAGGGCCGGTACTGCTCCAGCGGCCCCATGCTCATCTCGTAGACGCGGAAGGTGTCCGCGCCGTACTGCTGCACCATGTCGTCCGGGGTCACGACGTTCTTGAGGGACTTGCCCATCTTGCCCTGCTCCTGGGTGACCGGCGCGCCGTTCCAGGTGTATGCCGGTGCTCCCCCGTCGGCGGAGGGGTGCTCCTCCACCTCCGCCGCGGGCACCGGGAAGCCCCGCTCGTCGCGGTAGACGTAGGCCTCGATCATCCCCTGGTTGATGAGCCGACGGAACGGCTCCTCCGAGCTGACGAAGCCCAGGTCGAAGAGCACCTTGTGCCAGAAGCGGGCGTAGAGCAGGTGCAGGACGGCGTGCTCGACACCGCCGACGTAGAGGTCGACGCCGCCGGGGTCCACCGCGCCCGCGGGCGCTCCCGCGACGGTCTCCTCGCGCGGCCCGATCCAGTACTCCTCCACCGCCGGGTCGACCGGTGCCGCGGCGTTGGCCGGGTCCAAGTAGCGCAGGTAGTACCAGCACGACCCGGCCCAGTTGGGCATCGTGTTGGTCTCGCGTCGGACCGGCACCGGGCCGCGCCCGTCGCCGAGGTCCATCGTCGTGTGCACCCAGTCACCGGCGCGCGCCAGCGGCGCCTCCGGCTGGCTGTCGGCGTCGTCCGGCTCGAAGGTCCGCGGCGTGTAGTCCGGCACCTCCGGCAGCGTGACCGGCAGCTGGTCGTCGGGCACGGCGTGCGCGACGCCGTCCTCGTCCCAGACGACCGGGAAGGGCTCGCCCCAGTAGCGCTGCCGGCTAAAGAGCCAGTCGCGCAGCCGGTAGGTCACCGTCGGACGACCGCTCCCGACCCGCTCCAGCCAGGCGATCATGCGCTCCTTGGCCTGCGCGACGTCCAGCCCGTCGAGGCTGACCTCGTCGTTGGCGGAGTTGATCGCGGGCCCCTCGCCGGTGAAGGCCTCGTCCTCGGGGTGGCCCTGCGTCGGCTCGACGGTGCGGACGATCGGCAGGTCGAGGGCACGCGCGAAGTCCCAGTCCCGCTGGTCCTGCCCCGGCACACCCATGACCGCGCCGGTGCCGTAGCCCATGAGCACGTAGTCGGCGACGAAGACCGGGATCGGTCGCCCGGTCGCGGGATTGGTCGCGAACGCCCCGGTGAAGACACCCGTCTTGGTCTTCCCCTCGGTCTGCCGCTCCACGTCGCTCTTGCTCGAGGCCTGCCGCTGGTATGCCGTCACCGCGTCGCGCGGGGTGGCGGCACCGCCGGTCCAGGCCCCCTGCGTGCCGGCCGGCCAGGTGTCGGGCGTGATCTGCTCCACGAGCGGGTGCTCCGGGGCGAGCACCATGAAGGTGGCGCCGAAGAGCGTGTCCGGGCGGGTGGTGAAGACCGTCACCGGCTCGGTGCCGCCGGCGGTCGTCGGCACCGGGAAATCGACTTCGGCGCCGGTGGAGCGCCCGATCCAGTGCCGCTGCATCAGCCGCACCTTCTCCGGCCAGTCCAGCCGGTCCAGGTCGTCGGTGAGGCGGTCGGCATACGCCGTGATCCGCATCATCCACTGTGACAGGCTGCGCCGGAAGACGGGGAAGTCGCCACGCTCGGACTTGCCGTCGATGACCTCCTCGTTGGCCAGCACCGTGCCCAGCCCGGGGCACCAGTTGACCGGCGCCGAGGAGACGTAGGCCAAGCGGTAGCTGTCGAGGACCTCGGCCTGCTCCGCCGCGCTCAGCTCCGCCCAGGGGCGCTCACCGGGCAGCTGCCGCTCCCCGGAGGCGAGCTGCTCCACCAGCTCGGCGATCGGCCTCGCCCGCCCGGGACCCGACTGGCCGGACCCTCCCGCGGTGGCGCGTCGGGGTCGTACCACGAGTCGTGGATCCGCTGGAAGATCCACTGGGTCCAGCGGACGTAGTCCGGGTCGATGGTGGCGAAGGTGCGGCGCGGCTCGTGCGAGAGCCCGATCATCCGCATCTGCCGCCGGTAGGTCGCCATCGCCTCCTCGGTCGTCACCCGCGGGTGCTGACCCGTCTGCACGGCGTAGTGCTCGGCGGGCAGCCCGAAGGCGTCGAAACCCATGGCGTACATGACGTTGGTGCCGGTGGTGCGCAGGAAGCGGGCGTAGACGTCGGTGGCGACGTAGCCGAGGGGGTGCCCGACGTGCATCCCGGAGCCGGAGGGGTAGGGGAACATGTCCATGACGACGCGGTGCTCACGACCGGCGGACAGGCGGGGGTCGTCCGGGTCGGCCCAGGGGCCGGCCGGGTTGGCCGAGGCGAAGGTGTCCTCGCTCTCCCAGCGGTCTTGCCAGCGGCGCTCGATCTGGCCGGCCAGCTCGGCGGTGTAGCGGTGCTGCGGGATGCGCTCGCTCATGCCTGTCTCTCGTCTCGTTCTCGCTGCGGGGTGGCGCTCGTGCTCGGTGCAGACGAAAGCCCCTCACGCAGGAGGGGCTGGCCGCGCTCGCAGGTATGCCGTCTGCTCAGCGCGGCCCGGTCAGGAGAAGCTCGCAGCGGGTCGCCATGGTGCGCCTCATGATAGCGCAGCGGGCGCCCACCCGGTCGGGGTGGACGCCCGCTGCGTCTCGCTGGCGGTCGCGCTCAGGCGCCGAGCGAGTTGAAGCGCTTGGCCATGGCCGACTTCTTGTTGGCGGCCTGGTTCTTGTGGATGACGCCCTTGGAGACGGCCTTGTCCAGCTTGCGCGAGGCGGCCTGGAGGGCCTGCTCGGCAGCGCCGGCCTCGCCACGGTCCGCGGCCTCGCGGAAGCGGCGGACGAAGGTGCGCAGCTCGGACTTGTAGGCGCGGTTGCGCTCGGTGCGCGCGGCGTTGGTCTTGACGCGCTTGATCTGGCTCTTGATGTTTGCCACTGAGAACTTCCTGGTCAGTCGTTGGTCTGCTGTCGTGAGGGCGACACCCGCGCTCCGGCGAACTGGCGTGGGGATGCCTGGCGATGTCCGGCGCACGGGGGTGGTGCGGTGATCTCGCGTGAGGTCCACGAGAGATCCACGAACGCGCACGACCGAGCGCGCACGCAACGGTCAAGGCTAGCAGCGGCCGGCGCCACGCCCAAGTCGGCTCCTCAGCGGTTGCGCAGCCGGCACACGGTCAGCACGACCCGCTCGACCGCGTGCTCGGGGCTGCGCACGGCGGCCTCGGTCCGCAACCCTCCCTTGACGTCGACATCGGCCCGCGCGACCGCCTGGATCGCCGCGCCCAGCCGCTCGCCGTCCCAGCCCTGGCTGGTGCGCCGAGCAGCGTCCACCTGCCAGGGCGCCATCCCGAGGTCGCGGGCCAGCTGTGCCGAGGAGCCGCGGCCGGCGGTCGCGACCTTGCCCACCTGGCGCAGCTGCAGGGCCAGCACGGCCACGATCGGCACCGGGTCGAGCCCTCCGAGCATCGCGTGCCGGAGCAGCGCCATGGCGGCGGCCTCGTCGCCGGTCAGGGCTGCCTCGGCCACTCGGAAGCCGGTCGTCTCGACCTTCTCCCCGTAGTAGGTGGTGACGTCCTCGGTCTCGACGAGCCCGTCCACGTCCCGGATGAGCTGCTCGCAGGCCGAGGCCAGCTCGCGCAGGTCCTTGCCCACGGCCAGCACGAGCGCGCCCACCGCGTCGGGGGCGATCTTGCGCCGGGCCGTCCGGAACTCCTCGGTGACGAAGTCGTGCTTGTCGCGCTCGGTCTTGACCGCCCGGGCCTCGATGACCCGCGCGCCACCCTTCTTGAGCGCGTCGAGGACCCGCTTGCCCCGGTTGCCGGACTTGTGCAGCACCACGAGCGTCACGCCGTCGGCGGGCTGGTCCAGATAGCCCGCGAGGTCCAGCACCAGGCGTCGTCGGCCTCGTCCAGGTCGTGCACCACGATGACGCTCCAGCCGCCGAACAGGCTGGGGCTCGCCTGCACCATGAGCTCGCCGGGCTGGTAGCTCCCCGGGTGGATCCGGACCACCTCCGCGTCCGCCTCCTGCGCGCGGACCGTCACGAGCACCGAGTCGACCGCGCGCTCGGCCCGCAGCTCCTCGGGGCCCGTCACGAGCACGAGGGCGGGGACGTGGGCGTCTGCCGTCATGGGTCACAGCCTGGCACGGCCCACCGACACCTCAGTCCACGGGCGGGAGCGTGGCCCGTGCCCACGTCGACCCACGCGTCTCGACCAGCAGGATCTCGGCGACGTCCGCGCGCCGGACCGCGGCGTTCATCTCGCAGTCCAGCGGCTCCTCGGTGCCGAGGAAGCTGCCCGAGACGACCTGATCTCCCGCGGCCGTGACGAGCACGCCGTCGTACGCCGCACCGGGCTCGGCGCCGGCGATGACGAGGACGGTCTCGGTGCCCCACGGGTGGGCGATCACGCTCAGGCTTGACCTCGGACCCGGGCGGCGCACCCTCCGCCTCGAGCGCCACGCCGGTGCGCCCTGCGTCTCCTCACCGTGGCAGAGGCCGGCACAGAAGTCGCCGTGAACGCGACCGAGTCGCCCGTCGTATGTCCTGGCGCGTCGCCCATCAGACCCGGTCTTCCCGCCGGAGGCCCACCAGTGACGGGGGTCCTTCCGATCCTCCGGCGGGAGGACCGATCAGCGGCCGCCGGCGTCCGCACCCTCCAGCTCCAGCCCGAGCTGGTTGAGGCGCGCGGCCACCTGGTCCGGGGCCAGCCCGAGGTGCTCGGCGAGCTCGACCAGCTCGACGCCCGAGTCCACGCCGTCGCGCAGCTCCTCGTCCTGCTCGGTGCTCCACGCATGCCCACCGGTCACGGCCGTCCTCGGGGAGCGTGCGACCGGCACCGCAGTGCCGCTCCCCACCAGCGGCGCCCCACCGAGGCCCCGTGCGCCGGGCTCGGCCACGGGGACCGGCTCGGGCGCCGTCTCGTCGAGCCGCCGCAGCGCACCCAGGACCAGCTTGGTGTCGGTGGTGGGCCAGAACGGCGGCAGCGAGCGCTGCAGGAAGCCGGCATACCGCGCGGTCATCATCCGTGAGTCGAGGAAGGCGACGACCCCCCGGTCGTCGCCCCGTCGGATGAGCCGGCCGGCCCCCTGGGCCAGGCGCAGCGCCGCGTGCGTGGCGGAGACCGCCATGAAGCCGTTGCCGCCCATCCGACCGATGGCCTCGGTGCGCGCCGAGGTCAGCGGGTCGTCGGGGCGGGGGAACGGGATGCGGTCGACGAGGACGAGCTGGCAGGCCGACCCGGGCACGTCGACCCCCTGCCACAGCGAGAGCGTCCCGAACAGGCAGGTGCTCGCCTCACCGGCGAACTCGCGCACCAGCGTCGGCAGCTGGTCCTCGCCCTGGCAGCGCACCGTGATGTCGGTGTCCGCGAGCCGGCCCCGCATCTCCTCAGCCGCGGCCTCGGCCGCGCGCCGGGAGCTGAAGAGCCCCAGCGTGCGCCCGCCGGCCGCGCGCACGAGCGCCTCGATCTCGTCGAAGACGACGGTGCCCGCGCCGTCCCGGCCTGGCGGCGGGAGGTGCTGGGCGACGTACGCGATCGCCTGCTGGGGGTAGTCGAACGGGGAGCCGACGTCGAGCCCCTCCCACGCCGGCGCGCCCACTCCCCGCAGCCCGATGGTCCCGGCGACGGCGTCGAAGGTGCCCCCGAGCTCCAGGGTGGCCGAGGTGAGGACCACGGTGCGCTCGTCGAAGATCTTGTCGCGCACCATCATCGCCACGCTCATCGGTGCGACCCGCAGCACGCTTCCCCGCCGCTGGTCGTGGCTGATCCACACGACGTCGAGCTCGGCCTCGCCGAGCACCCGCTCGCTGGTGTCGAAGACGTCCTGCACCGCCGCGAGCGCGACCTGGGTGCCGCCGTCCGGCTCGGCACCCTTCTCCGGCTTCAGCTCGGTCAGGGTCGCGCGGGCGGCGTCGCGGACGAGCTGCAGCGCGGTGACCAGCGCTCGGGCAGCTGGCCCAGCGTGCCCTCGGGCGTGTCGGCGAGGGCGGCCTCGAGCAGCTCGGCGGTCTCGGCCAGCCGCTCGGCGGCGTCGTTCTTGCCGGCCCGTCTGGCCGCCGCCGACACGGTGGAGGAGGCGAGCTCGTCGGTGATCGTCGAGGTGACCCGGTCGGTCAGCTCGTGCGCCTCGTCGATGACGAGCAGGTCGTGCTCGGGCAGCATGAACCGCCCCTCGAAGGCGTCGATCGCCATGAAGCTGTGGTTGGTGACGATGACGTCCACCTCGGCGGCAGCCGCCCGGGAGCGCTCGACGAAGCACTCGGCGACCACGGGGCAGCGGCTGCCGAGGCACTCGTGCGCGGTCACCGACACCTGCCGCCACGCCCGGTTGGTCACGCCCGGCACCAGCTCGTCCCGGTCTCCGGACTCGGTGACCTCCGACCACTCACGCAGCCGGGTCACCTCGTCGCCGAGCCGGGACCGCTCCCGGTCCACCTGGCCCATCGCGAGCAGCGCGTCCTCGTCGTCGTCCGGGAAGCCGCCGACGAGCTTGTGCTGGCACAGGTAGTTGGAGCGGCCCTTGACCAGCCCGAACGTCGGCCGTCGCCCGAGCAGCGGCTCGAGGGCCTCCGCGATCCGGGGCAGGTCCCGGTCGACGATCTGCGCCTGCAGCGCGAGCGTGGCAGTGGCGATCACGGCGGGCTTGCCGGTGCGGACGGCGTGCGCGATGGCGGGCACGAGGTAGGCCAGCGACTTGCCGGTGCCGGTACCGGCCTGGACGAGCAGGTGCTCCTCCCGCTCGACCGCGCGCTCGACCGCCCTCGCCATCTGCAGCTGTCCCGGTCGGTCGCTGCCGCCGACGCCCCCGACGGCCGCCCGGATCAGGGCGTCGAGGTCGTCGGTCGCGGGCATGGAGCCAGGGTATGCCGTGGCGCCCACGCCCGGCGCCACCGTCCACAGGCCGGGCCGAGCGCCCCGGTCGGTGCCCCTGCCCACGGCGCCTGAGCAGAGAAGCACGCTCGGCGCAGGGGTTGCTGCACCTGTCTCGGGCACCCTTCTCTGCTCAGCTGGGGTGCGGGGGCCACGGAGCTGCCCTCGCCTGCCCCCGCCCTGCTCAGGCCCCGACGGCCAGGACGCGCCCGGCGCCGGTGTAGACGTTGAGGCTCTCGCCGCGGTTGAAGCCGACGAGCGTCATCCCGGTCTCCTCGGCGAGCTCGACGGCGAGCGAGGAGGGGGCGGAGACCGCCGACAGCATCGGTATGCCGGCCAGCGCCGCCTTCTGCACCAGCTCGAAGGACGCCCGTCCGGACACCTGCAGGACCGCGCCGCGCAGCGGCATACCCCGTCGCGCAGGGCCCACCCCACGACCTTGTCGACGGCGTTGTGCCGCCCGACGTCCTCGCGCAGGCAGGCCAGGCCCAGCTCGCCGTCGTCGCCGGGTAGGAACAACCCCGCGGCGTGCACCCCACCGGTCCGGTCGAAGACGGTCTGCGCCTCCCGCAACCGCTCCGGCAGGGCCAACAGCTCCGCCAGCGGGTATGCCGTCGTGTCGGCCCGGAGGTCGTGCGTCCCGGTGCGGCGCACCGCCTCGATCGAGGCGGTGCCGCACACGCCGCACGAGGAGGAGGTGTAGACGTGCCGCTCCAGGGACGGGTCCGGTGGCGCGACGCCCTCGGCGAGCTGCACGTCGACGACGTTGTAGTCCCGCAGCCCGTCGGCGCCGATGCCCGAGCGGTAGTCGATCTGGGCGACGTCCGCCCAGGACCCCACGACCCCCTCGCCGTGCAGGAAGCCCACGGCGAGGTCGAAGTCGTCACCGGGGGTGCGCATCGTCACCGAGAACGACCGGCCGCCGACCCGGATCTCCAGCGGCTCCTCCCCCGCCACGACGTCGGCCCGGTCGCGCTGCGTCCCGTCCGCGAGCAGCCGCCGCACCCGCCTGCGCTGGGTGACCCTCGCCATGGCTCCACGCTAACGGTCCGCGCCGCCGCCCACCGCACAGACCCCGGACGCCTGAGCCACCTCCTCGCCCGCAGGTATGCCGACCCTGTGGACAACTTCTGCGACCGCGCCCGACCTGTGCTGGGCTGTCGCCATGGGGAACCGCACGCCACTGACCGCAGCAGCCCTGCTCGCCGTCGTGCTCGCCGCCTGCACCGGCAGCCCCGGCGAGACCGACGCCACCACCTCCACCGAGCCGACCCGCGACGACGCGGCGTCGACCTCGCGCGCCCCCGACGACCCCGCCGCCACGACCACCTCCGGCCCACCCGTGGCCGAGCCCGCCGAGCAGCAGTGGCAGATCGTCACGCAGCCGATGTCCGCACCGGTGGTGGAGGGCTCGACGGTGCTCTACTACGCCTTCGTCGCCGAGGCGATGCAGCTCGTCGCGGTCGGCGCGGCCGACGGGGAGGTCCGCTGGCGGGCCCCGGCGACGATGTCCTCGGCCGTCACCGGAGTCGGGGCGCGCGTGCGGGTCGTCGACGGGCAGGTGGTCCTGCTCAGCCCGGCCGAGGGTGGCTCGTCACGCCTCGCACGACTCGAGGTCCGTGACCCAGAGTCCGGTGACGTGCTCGTGCGGACCGACCCGCAGGAGTTCGCCGACCTGCCGGAGCGGTGCGCCGCGGACGAGGACCGCGTGTGTGCCCAGGTCTACCGCGGCGGCCCGTCCGTGGACGTCCGGCTGACCGACGACGGCACGCTCCAGGACGCCCCCGCCGAGGGCCTCCCCGGCTGGCAGGACATCGGCTCGCTCGGGATGGCCCGCGAGACCGGGCAGCACATCGGCCGGGTGGTGGACGGTGAGCTGCTGTGGGACCTCGACCTGGGCGAGGTGATCGCCCAAGGGGCCTCGACCAACACGGGATGGACCTTCCAGGACGTCCTCGACGAGGAAGTGATCGTGGCCTCGGTGGGCACCCGCGACGCGTGGTCCGGCGACACCGTGACCATCGACGTGACCGACTACGCCGCCTTCGCCCTCGATCCCGCCGACGGGACCCTCGTCTGGAAGGAGGAGAGCACGGACGCCTTCTGCGACATCGCCGTGCCGGACCGCGAGCCGGCGGACGAGCCGCTGCTCGCGTGCCGGTGGAACTCCGGCACCGTGGTGGCCGGGGACGGCGACGTGGAGGCGGAGGACCTCGACGTGGAGCTCGTCCGCCTGGACCCGCGCTCGGGCGAGACGCTCTGGCAGCTCCCGCTGGGTGACGCGGAGGGACAGCTCGACGGCTGGCGCCCCGTCGTGCTCCCCGGGACCGAGGGCACCGCCGTGGTCGGCACCGGCGAGGACGCGCTCGTCGTGGACCTGGAGACCGGCGAGGCGAGCCCGGCGCCGGAGGACCTGGTCACCTGGGACGACGGCGCCGGTTCGGTCGACGTGCTGACCCTCGGCGAGCGCCGCAGCGTCAGCCGAGTGGGCGTCGTCGACCCCAGCACGCCCGACGGCTCGGACACCGTCACCTGGCCGCTGGCCATGCACGTCGGCGCCGAGGTGGAGGTGGACGGCACCGAGCTGCGGGTCGTCTCCCAGGACCACTCGGTCACCGCCTACCGCTCACCCTGAGCGCCACGCGTCAGCGGTTCGGTATGCCGTCCGGCGCGCAGATGAAGTGCGCCACGAGCGCGGTCCAGCCGGTCTGGTGCGAGGCACCGAGGCCGCGACCGTCGTCGCCGTGGAAGTACTCGCTGAAGGTCGGGTGGGCGTCCCACAACGGCCCGGTCGGGTGGTGCCGCGGCGTACTGGGCCGCCGCCCGTCCGGCCCGGGGCGGAAGAGCGAGACCAGCCGCTCCTCGACCTGGTGCGCGACCTGCTCCATCCCCATCCGGCGCCCTGACCCGGTGGGGTACTCCACCTCGACCCCGGCCCCGGCACCGCGGCCGTAGATCCGCAGGGCGTCCAGCAGCAGCGCGTTGACCGGCAGCCAGACCGGTCCGCGCCAGTTGGAGTTGCCCCCGAACATCCCCGAGTCGGACTCGCCGGGCACGTAGCGCAGCGACAGGTGGTGCCCCGCGATGGCGACCTCGACCCCGTCGCGGTGCGCCGCGGACAGCGAGCGGATCCCGTGCGGCCCGAGGAACTCGCCCTCGTCGAGCAGCGGCGCCAGCAGCGCCTGCCACTGGTCCCGGGAGATGAGCGACAGGGTGCGCAGCGCATACCCGCGGTGGTTGGTGTGGATGAGCGCGTCGGCGAGCTCGGGGCGCCGTTCGGTCCATCCCTGGAAGAAGTCGGTGAGGTCCGGCAGCTCGGTCGCCACCCAGTTCGGGACGATCGAGATGCCGGTGAGCGGCAGCAGCCCGACCATCGAGCGCACCGGCATCCGGTGCGCGGTGCCGTCGTCAGCGACGAGCACGTCGTGGAAGAACTCGTCCTCGGCGTCCCACAGCGAGGTGTGGTGCGTGCCGAAGTCGTCCAGCGCCTCGGCGATCGCAAGGAAGTGCACGAGGAACTTGGTGGACACCTCGTCCCACGCGTCGTCCTCGCGCGCCAACTCGGCCGACATCCGCAGCATCTTGAGGCAGAACATCCCCATCCAGGCCGTGGCGTCGGCCTGCTCCAGCCGCTGCCCGCCCGGCAGCGCCTCGCTGCGGTCGAAGAGCCCGACGTTGTCCATGCCGAGGAAGCCGCCCTCGAAGACGTTGGAGCCCTCGGAGTCCTTGCGGTTCACCCACCACGGGAAGTTGAGCAGCATCTTGAGCACGATCCGCTGCAGGAAGTCGCGGTCCCGCCCGCCGTCGATGCTGTAGACCTGCCACGCGGCCCAGGGGTGCACGGGCGGGTTCACGTCGGAGAAGTTCCACTCGTAGGCCGCCAGCTGACCGTTGGGGTGCATCACCCACTCGCGGCACATGAGCAGCAGCTGCCACTTGGCGAAGAACGGGTCGACGTGGGCGAGGGCGACGCAGTGGAAGGCGAGGTCCCAGGTGGCGAACCAGGGGTACTCCCACTCGTCGGGCATCGAGATGACCTCGGCGAGGTTGACGTGCCGCCAGCGGGTGTTGCGGCCGGACTGTCGGGTATGCCGCTGCGGTGGGGGCGGCGGCTGCGCCGGGTCTCCCTCGATCCAGCGACGCAGGTCGTAGAGGTAGAGCTGCTTGCCCCACTGCAACCCCGCGAAGGCGCGGCGCGCGATCAGGGTGTCTTCCTCGCTGGTGCCGGCGGGGATCACCGCGGCGTAGAACGCGTCGCACTCCCGGCGGCGAGCGGCGAGGACGTCCTCGAATCCCGCTGCGGGGGAAGGCTCCCCGTCCAGATCGGTCAGCCGTAGCCGGACCGTCACGCTCGCACCCGGCGCGACCTGTTCAAAGGCCCACCACAGGGCCGCCTTGGTGCCCTCCTGGTCCGGGTTGGTGGCGTCGGCGTGCCCGTGGACGACGGCCCTGTTGATCGCGTCCTTGGGGTAGGCCGTCGTCCCCTCCCGGACGGCGCCCTCGCCGTAGAGCGCGGCGACGTTGGTCTCGTTGTCGCAGAAGAGAAGTCGGGCTTGCGCACCCTCGCGCCCGGGCCCGCCGACCCCGAGAGCCGCACCCGACCCAGCTCGTGGTGCTCGCCGACGATCGCGACGTCATACCCCTCGCGCGGGTCGCCCGCCCACAGCCGCGGACGACGTTCGTCGAGCCCCCAGCTCCACGTGTTGCGGAACCACAGCTGCGGGACCAGGTGCAGCGCAGCGGGATCCGGCCCGTGGTTGGTGGCGGTGATCTCGACGCAGATGTCGCTCGGGCTGGCCTTGGCGTGCGTGACCTGGACGTCGAAGAAGCGGTCCTCGTCGAGCACCTGGGTGTCGGCGAGCTCGTACTCCTCATCGGCCACGCCGCGCTCGCCGTTGACGCGGACCAGCTCCTCGTAGGGGAAGGCCGCCTGCGGGTAGCGGTAGAGCCACGACGCGTAGCTGTGGGTCGGCGTCCCCTCCAGCGCCCACCAGTACTCCTTGACGTCCTCGCCGTGGTTGCCCTGCGGGTTGGTCAGGCCGAAGAGCCGCTCCTTGAGCCGGTCGTCCCGGCCGTTCCACAGCGCGAGCCCCAGGTTGAGGAAGCCGTCGACGTCGCACAGCCCGGCCAGGCCGTCCTCGCCCCAGCGGTAGGCGCGCAGGTGGGCGTGGTCGAAGGGAAGGTGCTCCCAGGCGTTGCCGTCGGCGGAGTAGTCCTCCCGGACCGTCCCCCACTGCCGGGCCGAGACGTAGGGCCCCCAGTGCCGCCAGGCGGCGCGCGAGTCGTCGGAGTCGGCGAGGCGGTCGTGCTCAGCGGTGCTCACGGCCGCCAGCGTGCCACACGCGCGCCGTCGTCAGCCCACACGGTGAGGCCCCGGCAGGACGGCCCACGCCCGCGCGTCTAGCGTGGAGGTATGCCTGCACGTGACCTCTCCGGCCAGCGCGTCGCCGTCGTGGGTGCCAGCGGCGCCCTCGGCTCACGCATCGCCCAGCACCTCGCCGACCACGGTGCCAGCCTGCTGCTCGTGGGCCGCGACGAGCAACGGCTCCGCGACACCGGCCTGGACGCCCCCGTGGTGGTGGCCGACCTGGTGGACGCGGGCGCGGGCGACCTGGTCGCCGAGGCCGCCCGGGAGCACCTCGGTGGGCTCGACGGCGTCGTCAACGCCGCCGGCGTGGCCGCCTTCGGCGCGCTCGTCGACACCCCCGACGAGGTGATCGAGGAGGTCTTCGCCACCAACGTCATCGGCCCCGCCTTCCTGCTGCGCCGACTGCTGCCGCTGGTCCAGGAGTCGCAGGGCTTCGTCGTCAACCTCAGCGCCATCCTCGCCGAGCGGCCGATGGCCGGCATGGGCGCCTACTCCGCGAGCAAGGGCGCGCTCACCGCCCTCGACCGAGCGCTGGCGACCGAGCTGCGGCGCGCGAAGGTGCGGGTCATCGACGTGCGGCCGCCGCACACCGAGACCGGGCTGGTCGACCGCGCCATCCACGGCGAGGCACCGAAGCTTCCCGACGGGCTCGAGCCGGACGAGGTCGCCCGGCGGGTGGTGCGCGCGATCGCCGAGGACGACTCCGAGGTCGCCTCGGACGACTTCGGCGGCTGACCAGCCCAGGTCCTCCCGCTCCCCCGCCCGGACCGGTCGGGCTGTGCCACACTGCGCCGATGCGAGCGGTGCTGGTGGTCGGGGCCGGGGTGGTCGGGCTGACCTGCGCCATCCGGCTGCTGGAGGCCGGTCACCGGGTCGACGTCGTGGCCGCCGACCCGCCGCCGGCCACGACCTCCGCGGTGGCCGCCGCTCTGTGGTACCCCTACCGCGCGCTCCCGCAGGACCGGGTCACCGCCTGGTCCGCCACGACCTACGGCGTCCTCGCCGACCTGGCGCAGGACCCGGCGACCGGCGTCGCGATGCGCTCCGGCACCGAGCTGCTTCGCACGCGACAGCCCGACCCGTGGTGGGCCGACGCGGTCCCCGACCTCACCCACGTCACCGACGTGCCCGGGTATGCCGGTGGCTGGCGGTTCACGGCGCCCGTGGCGGAGATGGGGACGCACCTGAGATGGCTGGCGGCGCGTCTGGAGGAGCTCGGCGGCACCCTGACCCGGGCCTACCTGGACCGGCTGCCCGAGAGCGAGGACGAGGGCGTCGACGTGGTCGTCAACGCCTCCGGGCTCGGCGCCGAGCGGCTCGTCGCCGACCCGACCCTGTCACCGGTCCGTGGCCAGGTGGTGGTCGTCGAGCAGGTGGGGCTGGAGCAGTGGTGGCTCGACCCGGGTGCGCCCGGCGGCCCGACCTACGTCGTCCCCCGCCGCGACGACATCGTGCTGGGCGGCACCGACCAGCCCGGCGAGCGGGACCGCGAGCCCGATCCCGCCACCGCCGAGGACATCCTCGCGCGGGCCGCCGCGCTGGTGCCCGCCCTCGCCGGGGCGCGTGTGCTGCGGCACGCCGTCGGCCTGCGACCGGTGCGCCCGCAGGTGCGGGTCGAGCGGGTGGGTGACGTCATCCACTGCTACGGCCACGGCGGCGCCGGCGTGACCCTCAGCTGGGGCTGTGCCGCCGAAGTCGTGGAGCTCGCCGGATGAGTAACCGGACGGTTGGCGGCATACCCGGACCGTGTAAGCCCCGGCAGAGGGTGCCCGAGCCCCCGGCGGACCCCGGACCGACGTCGGGGTAGCACGACCTCGATCGGCGAACATCCCGATGAGGCTTGTGCTCTGGCGTGGTCACTCCCGAGAGGGCGGGGAGGCTCAGACGGCGTAGGCGCCGAGCTGGCCGTGCAGGTCGGCGTCGACCTTGGCCTCGACCCGGGTGCCCTCGGCCGTGTGCTCCTCGCGCAGGATCTCGCCCTCGTCGTAGAGCCGGGCGACGAGGTCGCCTCGGTCGTAGGGCAGCAGGACGTCGACGAGGATCTCCGGGCGCGGCAGCGCCGCCTCGACCGCCTGCAGCAGCTCCTGCACCCCGTCACCGGTCTTCGCCGAGACGACGACCACCCGCGGGTAGGCCCGCCGCAGCCGGTCGAGCACCTCCGGGTCCGCGAGGTCGGCCTTGTTGACCGCCACGACCTCGGGGATCTTCAGGGCGGCACCCTCGTCGATCTCGGCGAGCACGGCGTGCACCGCGTCGACCTGGCCCTCCGGGTCCGGGTGCGCGCCGTCGACGACGTGCAGGAGCACGTCGGCGTCGGCCGCCTCCTCCAGCGTGGAGCGGAAGGCCTCGACCAGCTGGTGCGGCAGCCGCTTCACGAAGCCGACGGTGTCGGAGAGCGTGTAGGCCCGGCCCTCCTCGCTCTCGGTGCGCCGGACAGTCGGGTCCAGCGTGGCGAAGAGCTGGTTCTGCACCAGCACGCCCGCCCCGGTGAGCCGGTTGAGCAGCGAGGACTTGCCGGCGTTGGTGTAGCCGACGATCGCGACGCTGGGCACCTTGTTGGTGCGGCGGGAGGAGCGCTTGGTGTCGCGCACCGTCTTCATGCCGGTGATGTCGCGACGCAGCTTGGCGATGCGGGTGTTGATGCGGCGCCGGTCCAGCTCGATCTTGGTCTCACCGGGGCCGCGGGAGCCGATGCCCTCACCGCCGGCGACCCGACCACCGGCCTGCCGTGACATCGAGTCACCCCACCCGCGCAGCCGCGGCAGGAGGTACTGCAGCTGCGCCAGCTCGACCTGGGCCCGGCCCTCCTTGCTCTTCGCGTGCTGGGCGAAGATGTCGAGGATCAGCGCGGTGCGGTCGATGACCTTGACCTTGACGACGTCCTCCAGGGCACGCCGCTGGGACGGGCCGAGCTCGCCGTCGCACACCACGGTGTCGGCGCCCTCGGCGGCGACGATCTCCCGCAGCTCGGCGGCCTTGCCGCTGCCGAGATAGGTCGCCGGGTCCGGCTTCTGCCGCCGCTGGATCACGCCCTCGAGGACGGTCGACCCCGCGGTCTCGGCGAGAGCCGCGAGCTCGCGCAGCGAGTTCTCCGCGTCGGCCAGCGTGGTCTGCCCGTTGTCCTCCCAGACGGAGGCGAGCACGACGCGTTCCAGCCGCAGCTGGCGATACTCGACCTCGGTGACGTCCTCGAGCTCGGTGGACAGCCCGGCGACGCGGCGCAGCGCGGCGCGCTCCTCGCGGTCGAGCTGGTCACCGTCCCGCGCGGTCTCCTCCCCCCAGGACCCCCAGTCCACCTCGCGCAGGTCGATGTCACTGTCCTCGCCGAGCGCCTCGGCACGGCGGTCGAGCAGCTGGCGGCGCTGGGCGGTGGTGTCGTCGTGCGGCTGGGCCATGATCTCCTTCTGGTCCGGTGCTCGCAGGTATGCCCGCGCCCCGGCCACGTCGTCCCGGCTGGGTGGTCTGACCGCAGCCTCTCACTGGTGCAACGCCAGGAGCCAGAGATTTGTTGCCCGCGACCCCGCGGGGCTCACCTCGTCAGGTCCGCAAAGCGGTAGCGCGCCGGCCGGACGGTGAAGCGTTCCTCCTCCCCGAGATGGTACTCGGCGAACTGCAGATTGGCCTCCAGGGCGTCACCGCTGAGGTGGCGCGAGGCGATCGCCCGTGCCTCCTGCACCGTGGCCGGAGCCCGGTCCATGAGCTCCAGGTCGACGGACACGAACCGGGTCCGCAGGCTGACGGTGTGCACGACGAGCGTCGCCATCCCCGAGCCGGGCAGCAGTCTGGTCTTGCGGGTCGTCGCTGAGGTCACCAGCCACACTCTTCGTGGGCGGCCCCGCGCTTCGTCGCGATCCCCGCCGTCGTAGGCGGGGGCCGAGCGAGGATCCGCGGGGGTGGTGGCGCCCCGCGGGGGTGGGGGCGACCCGCAGGGGTGGGGACGAACGGTGGGGCGAGGTGGGAGACTGCTGGCGATGCCGACCGACCACTACTTCTCCGCCCAGCCGGCCTCCGACGACGGCCTGCGGCACGTGCGGACCCGCCTGGCGGGCCGCGATGTCGAGGTGGTGACGGCCGCCGGCATCTTCTCCCCCGACGGGATCGACAAGGGCACCCGCGTGCTGCTCGACCAGGCGCCCGCCCCGCCGGCCGCCGGCACCTTCCTCGACCTCGGCTGCGGCTGGGGGCCGCTCGCCCTCACCCTGGCGCTGGAGTCGCCCGACGCCCGGGTGCACGCCGTGGACATCAACGAGCGGGCCCTCGACCTCGCCCGGCGTAACGCCGCCTCCCTCGACTGCGGCGAGGTCCGGGTCGACCGCCCCGACGACGTCGACCCGCAGACCCGCCTCGACCTCATCTGGTCCAACCCCCCGATCCGGGTCGGCAAGCAGGCGCTGCACGAGTTGCTGCTCACCTGGCTGCCCCGGCTCGCCGAGCACGACGACGCGGCGGCCTACCTCGTCGTCCAGAAGAACCTCGGCGCCGACTCGCTGCAGACCTGGCTGCAGACCAGCCTCCCTCCGGCGATGGGCCCGGTGCAGGTCACCCGGGAGGCGAGCAGCAAGGGCTTCCGGGTGCTGCGCGTCGCCCGCGCCTGACCCGCCGTCTCACCCGGCGGCGACCACCGCGAGCGCCCGGTCGAGCAGGTCCGGCGCGTCGTGCTCGAGCCACGTCACCCTCGGGTCGGGGCCGAACCACGACTGCTGCCGGCGGGCCAGCCGGCGGGTCGCGGCCGCGGTGTCCTCGACCGCCTCGGCCTCTCCGAGCTCGCCGTCGAGCTGGCGCAGCGCCTGGGCATACCCCACCGCCCGCGAGGCGGTCCGCCCCTCCCGCAGCCCCTCCCGCTCGAGACCGCGCACCTCCTTGAGCAGCCCGTCCTCCCACATCCGCGCCGCGCGGCGCGCGATCCTCGCGTCCAGGACGTCCCGGTCCGCCCGCAGCCCGAGAATCACCGTCGGCTCGACCAGCTCGCGCGTCGGCAGGGTGGCGCTGAACGGTCGCCCGGTGAGCTCGATCACCTCCAGCGCCCGCACCACCCGCCGGCCGTTGCGCGGCTCGATCCGTGCGGCCGCCGCCGGGTCGCGCCCGGCCAGCAGCGCGTGCAGCGCCTCGGCGCCCCTCGCCTCCAGCTCGCCCTCCCAGGCCGCCCGGACGCGCGGATCGGTCGGGGGGATCTCGAGCCGGTCCAGCAGCGCCCGCACGTAGAGCCCGGACCCGCCGACGACCACGGGCACCCGCCCGCGCGCCCGGATCGCGGCCAGGTCGGCGCGGGCCGCCTGCTGGTATGCCGCCACGCTCGCCTCCTCGCGCGCGTCGAGCACGTCGAGCTGGTGGTGCGGCACCCCCTGCCGCTCGGGCAGCGTGAGCTTGGCGGTGCCGAGGTCCATCCCCCGGTAGAGCTGCGAGGCGTCGGCCGAGACGACCTCGCCGTCCAGCGCGAGCGCCAGCCGCACCCCCAGGTCCGACTTCCCGGTCGCCGTCGGACCCACCACCGCCACCACGGGCGGCGCGTCGGGGTCCCGGTCGGCGGGCTGGTCCGGCATACCCGCAAGTCTGGCAGCGTGGGACGGTGATGTGGCGGCACCTCCCCCGCTAGGCTGGATCCATGACCTCCCAGCAGCCGGACGGCACCCCGGACCAGCCCCAGCGCCCGAACACCGCAGCGGGTCTCAGCGCCCTCTTCGACTTCAACTTCGACACCTTCGTCACACCGGTCATCGTCAAGATCGTCTACATGATCGTGACCGTCCTCGTGGTGATCCTCACGGTCGGCATCGCCATCACCGGGATCAGCTCGATGTTCCAGGGCGGCGCCGGGATCATCCTCGGCCTGCTCCTCATCATCGCCTCGCCGATCATCGGCCTGGTCTACCTCGCCTTCGCCCGGATGAGCCTGGAGCTCTACTACGCGGTCATCCGGCTCTCCGAGGACGTGCACCACCGCGGTCGCCTCTGACCCGCCCCGGTTGCCGCCGGGTGCGGCGCGGTGCAGGCTGACGTCATGAGCCAGCAACCGAAGGATGCGCAAGGACCCGAGCAGGGCACCTTCGTCGGCGGCAGCATCGACTCCGACGAGGACACCCAGGCCGGCGTGCCCGTCGAGGACGAGCCCCAGGGCCAGGGTGACCTCGCCGACGCCCAGGCGTCGGCTAAGGAGCCCGAGCCGGCGGCCGACCCGGTGGCCGACCGAGCGCTCGCCGGTGACGTCGAGGGGATCGCGACCGAGCCCGCCCCGGGCGACCGCAACGAGCCGGTCTGAGCCGACGGCATACCCTCGGGCCATGGCGCGCCCCCCGATCGAGCTGCACATCATCGCCGACTCCACCGGCGACACCGCCGCCCGCGTGGCCCGCGCGGCCGCGGCACAGTTCCACGACCACGACATCCGCATCGTGCGCCACCCACGGCAGACGTCGTTGGACGGGCTGCACGACTCCTTCGCCCGCATGCGTCCGGACCAGGTGCGCACCGTCGTCTTCTCCACCGTCGTCGACGAGGCCCTGCGGCTGCGGGTGACCCAGCTCTGCGAGGAGCATGGGGTGCCGCACGCCGACCTGCTCGAGCCCGCCGTGACGGCGCTCACCGCGGTCACCGGGCAGGACCCGGAGCGGGTGGTGCGCCCGGTGGGGGTGGGCGAGGACTACTTCAAGCGGGTCGCGGCGATGGAGTTCGCCATCGCCAACGACGACGGCAACCTGTCCAACCACCTGCGCGAGGCCGACATCGTGCTCATCGGGGTGAGCCGCACCGGCAAGACGCCGCTGTCGATGTATCTCGGCTACCTGGGCTACCGCACCGCCAACATCGCGCTCGTCCCCGGCATCGCGCCGCCCGAGCAGCTCTTCGACGTCCAGCGGTGGAAGATCGTCGGGCTGACCATCGACCCCGAGCGGCTGCAGCAGATTCGGGGCCGCCGGGTGCGGGCCATGGGCAGCACCCAGGGCCATCGCGACGGCTACACCGACCTGGTGAGGATCTTCGACGAGCTGGACGAGGTCGCCCAGCTCCAGCGGAGCCTGGGCTGCCCGGTGATCGAGACGACCGACCTGGCGCTGGAGGAGGCGGCGGGGCGCGTCATCGAGGTGGTGCAGCGTCGCCGTGAGGCTGCCTCCGGCGGGGGCCGCGGAGGGCGGTAGGCTCCGAGACACCAAGCTCCGGGGCAGCGCGGCCCCGCCGAGACCGCGAGGAGACCGATCGATGATGGCCGGGCAGGAACAGACCTACCTCTACGACATGTCCGAGGGCGACGCGCAGATGCGCTCCCTCCTCGGCGGCAAGGGCGCCAACCTGGCGGAGATGAAGCGCCTGGGCATCCCCGTCCCGGACGGCTTCACCGTGAGCACCGCCGCCTGCATCGCCACGATGGAGTCCGGCGGCGAGTGGCCCGAGAACCTCTGGGAGGACGTGCTGTCCTCGCTGGAGCGGCTGGAGGAGCGCACCGGCCGCTCGCTCGGGGGCGATGCCGAGGGACGCAACCCGCTGCTCCTGTCGGTCCGCTCCGGTGCCGTCGTCTCGATGCCCGGGATGATGGACACCATCCTCAACCTCGGGATCGGCGACGACACGGTCGAGGCGCTCGCCGCCGAGGCCGACAACCCCCGCTTCGCCTGGGACTCCTACCGCCGCTTCCTACAGATGTACGGCGAGGTCGTCGAGGGGGTCGCCCCGCACGCCTACGAGGACGAGCTCACCGCGCTGAAGTCGCGCCGCGGTGTGGAGCAGGACACCGAGCTGACCACCGAGGACCTGCGCGAGCTCGTCGAGACGTTCAAGGACGTCTCCCGCCGCGAGCTCGGCCGGGACCTGCCGACCGACCCCCGCGACCAGCTCAAGGGCGCGATCTCCGCTGTCTTCGACTCGTGGGACACCCCGCGGGCTCGCGTCTACCGGCGCGCCAACGACATCCCCGACGACCTCGGCACCGCGGTCAACGTCATGCAGATGGTCTTCGGCAACCGTGGCGACACCTCGGCCACCGGCGTGTGCTTCACCCGCAACCCCTCCACCGGCGGCAAGGAGCTCTACGGCGAGTTCCTGCTCAACGCCCAGGGCGAGGACGTCGTCGCCGGCATCCGCACGCCCAAGTCGCTGGCCGAGATGGAGCAGGTGCTGCCCGAGGCCTACGAGCAGCTGCTGCAGACCATGCGCGACCTCGAGGCGCACTACAAGGACATGCAGGACATCGAGTTCACCGTCGAGGACGGCACGCTCTACCTGCTCCAGACCCGCAACGGCAAGCGCACCGCCGCGGCGGCCCTGCGCGTCGCGCGCGACATGGTCTCCGAGGGCGTGCTGACGCAGGAGGAGGCGCTGGAGCGGGTCGAGCCGAGCCAGCTGGACCAGCTGCTCCACCCGGCCATCGACCCCGAGCACGGCAAGGAGCCGCTGGTCAAGGGCCTGCCCGCCTCTCCCGGCGCGGCCGTCGGCGAGATCGTCTTCGACGCCGACACCGCGGCGCAGCGCGGCGGCGCCGGCGACCCGGTCGTCCTCGTGCGCTACGAGACGACGCCGGACGACATCCACGGCGTCATCGTCGCCCAGGGCGTCCTCACCGCCCACGGCGGGATGACCTCGCACGCCGCCGTCGTCGCCCGCGGCATGGGCAAGCCCTGCGTCGCCGGCGCGAGCGGCATCCGCATCAACACGGCCGAGAAGACGCTGACCGTCGGCGACCGGACCTTCTCCGAGGGCGACCAGATCACGCTGGACGGCTCCACCGGCGAGGTCTACGGCGAGGCGCTGGAGCTGGTGCCGCCGCAGATCAACGAGGACTTCGAGGCGATCGTCACCTGGGCCGACGAGGTGCGCCGGCTCGGGGTGCGCGCCAACGCCGACACCGGCGAGGACGCGGCGAGGGCCCGCGAGCTCGGCGCGGAGGGCATCGGGCTGTGCCGCACCGAGCACATGTTCATGGCCAGCGACCGGCTGCCGGCCGTCCGGCGGATGATCCTCGCCGACACCGAGGAGGAGCGGGCCTCGGCCCTGGAGGAGATCCTGCCGATGCAGCAGGAGGACTTCGAGGCCATCTTCACGGCGATGACGGGGCTGCCGGTGACGGTGCGCCTGCTCGACCCGCCGCTGCACGAGTTCCTCCCCGACCTCGTCGAACAGTCGCTGCTCGTCCAGCGGCTCGAACTCACCGACGGCGACGCCGAGGAGCTGGCCTCCGCCCGGACGCTGCTCGCCCAGGTCAAGAGGCTGCACGAGCAGAACCCCATGCTGGGCACCCGCGGCTGCCGGCTCGCCATGCTCTACCCCGAGATCCCGGAGATGCAGACCCGCGCCATCGTGCGCGCCGCCCTGGCCGTGCGCGAGCGCGAGGGCGAGACGGCCGGCGTGGAGATCATGATCCCGCTCGTCGCCTACGCCGCCGAGCTGAAGGCCCAGCGCGAGGTGGTCGAGCGCGCGGTCGCCGAGGAGCTGGAGGGCGCCGGCGCCCAGCTGGACGTCACCGTCGGCACGATGATCGAGCTGCCGCGGGCCGCCGTGGTCGCCGACCAGATCGCCGAGCACGCCGACTTCTTCTCCTTCGGCACCAACGACCTCACCCAGACCGGCATCGGCATCTCCCGGGACGACGCCGAGGGCGGCTTCCTCGGCGCCTACGTGCGCGACGAGGTCATCCCGCACAACCCGTTCGAGTCGATCGACCGGGACGCGTCGGCGGGCTGGTCCGGATCGGCGCCGAGCGCGGCCGCAGCACGAAGCCCGAGCTCAAGCTCGGCGTCTGCGGCGAGCACGGCGGCGACCCGGCCTCGATCGGACTCTTCGAGGAGCTCGGTCTGAGCTACGTCTCCTGCTCGCCCTACCGCGTGCCCATCGCGCGCTTCTCGGCCGCCCGCGCCGTGCTGAGCCAGCGGGAGGGCGCCGAGGTGCGCACCGACGGCTGAGGACGACCGTATGCCCGCGACGGCCCCGGCCGGGCTGCTGCCGAGCCTGCGGGACCTCGGCGGCTTCTTCGCCCTCGCCGACCCGGCCGGGGAGCACGGGGACGCCCTGCCCTGGGTGGAGGTGCTCAGCCACGAGCGGCTGGCGGCGCGCGCCGCGGACGTGCGGGCGGCGATCGCCGCCTCCAGCGGCATACCTCTGGAGGACGTCGATCCCAAGGTCGCGATGTCGGCGCTGCAGGTCGGCCTCGCCTCCCGACTGTGGTCGGTGACGATGGCCGGCGCCGTGCTGCACGACTGGGTCCCCGACCTGGCCGCCGAGAACCTCGTGGCGAGCCCCGGGCACCGCGGACCCGTCCCGCTCGGGCTGAGGGACCCGGACCGGGGGTATGCCGTCCGCGGCACCGACGAGGCGACGCGCGTCGTGGGCGAGGTCGTGCTGGAGGACGGCCTGGCCGCGCTCGACGCCGGCTGCGCCCGGGTGGGACCGGTGTCGGCGCAGGTGCTGCGGTCCAACTCGGCGTCGAGCCTGGTCGGGGCGGCCCGGGTGCTCAGCGCCCTGCGACCGGCTGCCGCCACCTCCGCCTGGGCGCTGGCGCGGGCGCTGTTGGGACACCCCGGGCTCGCGCCCGGGGGACGCGTGGTCGAGCGGGCCGGGCTGCCCGAGGGCACCGGCGGGGCCATGCAGCAGCCCGAGGAGGCCTTCCTGCGCCGCGGCTGCTGCCTGTTCGACCGGCTGCCGGGCCATGGGCTCTGCCCCGACTGCGTGCGCGCCGAGCGCCGCCCCGACCTGGTGACGCCGGGCCACTGAGTCGAGTCCACGTCGAGGGCCTCCCGTGGGTCGACCCCCGGCGGGGCCCTCAGCGGGGCCGGACGCTGCCCGTGCCCGCTTCCTGGTCGTAGGTGTAGACCTCGACGCCATCGATCCAGGTGCGCAGCACCCGGGACTGGAGGTCCAGCGGGTCCCCCGACCACCACGCCAGGTCCGCGTCCTTGCCGACCGCCAGCGAGCCGACCCGCTCCTCGACCCCGAGCACCCGCGCCGGGTTGATGGTGACCGAGCGCAGAGCGGCGTCACGGTCCATCCCCTCGCGCACGGCCAGGGCGACCTGGGTGATGAGGTGGTCGATCGGCACGACCGGGTGGTCGGTGATGATCGAGACCGCCACGCCGGCCCGGTCCAGGATGCCCGGGCCGCGCGGGGTGCGGTTCCGGACCTCGACCTTGGACCGGCTCACGATCATCGGGCCGTAGAGGACCGGGATGTCGTGCTCGGCGACGACGTCTGCGAGCAGATAGGCCTCGGTCCCGTGGTCCAGCACCAGGCGGTAGCCGAACTCCTCGGAGAGCCGGATCGCCGTCGCGATGTCGTCGGCGCGGTGGCAGTGCTGACGCCAGGGGATCTCGCGCTCGAGCACCTGCACCAGGATCTCGCTGACCAGGTCCGTGTCGACCGGGGTCTCCGACGCGGCCTGCCTGGCCTGGTAGCTGCGGGCGGCGGCGAAGGCCTTGCGCAGCACCAGCGCGACACCGAGCCGGGTCGACGGCGTCTTCTGCTGGTCGCCGTAGACCCGCTTCGGGTTCTCCCCCAGGGCTGCCTTGACGCCCGAGGGGTTGCGGAGCACCATCTCGTCGACGTAGCGACCGTAGGTCTTGAGCGCCACCGCCTGACCCCCGATGGGGTTGGCCGAACCGGGGTTGACGTTGACCGTCGTGACCCCGGCTCCGAGCGCGTCGTCGAAGCCCTGCTCCCGCGGGTTGATGGCATCGATGGCCCGCGCCGCGGCCATGACCGGGTCGGTCGCCTCGTTGCCGTCGACGCCGGCCCAGCCCTCGCCCTCCTCCCAGACGCCGAGGTGGACGTGCGCGTCGATGAGGCCGGGCAGGAGCCACCCACCGGCGGCGTCGACGACCTCGACGCCGTCGGGGAGGTCCACCTCCGTGCGCGGACCGACCGCCGCGATGCGGCCCTCGCGCACGAGCACCGTCCCGTCCTCGATCACCTCGCCCTCGACGGGGACGACGCGGGCGCCGACGACGGCCAGGCTCGGGCTGCTGCTGCTCACGACAGGGACTCCTCTGCTCGGTGGATGACGTCCGACCCACCCTACGCAGGCGGTCTCGAGTGTGATTGACGCCTCACCCGGACCGGCCAGGTGGCGCGAGTTGACCCTTGTGCTACGGCGTGTCGCGATGGGAGGATGGGAACACTGACCTTGGCCCCGGCGTTGGCACAGGCAGTGACCGCGGTGCCGACCCCCGACCTGGCACCGCTCTCGAAGACGGACAACGAGGTGTCGTCGCCGCCCGGCGCACCGCTGATCCGGTTGCGGGCGACGACGACCACGACGACCCGCCCCGACCGGGGCACCGACCAAGGAGCAGACACTGATGGACTGGCGCAACCGCGCGGCGTGCCTCGAGGAAGACCCCGAGCTCTTCTTCCCGATCGGCAACACCGGCCCGGCGCTGCAGCAGATCGAGGAGGCCAAGGCCGTCTGCCGCACCTGCCCGGTGATCGACACCTGCCTGAAGTGGGCGCTCGAGACCGGCCAGGACGCCGGCGTGTGGGGAGGACTCTCCGAGGACGAGCGCCGCGCCCTCAAGCGACGCAAGGCACGCGCCCGCCGCGCGAGCTGAGGCGCCGCGCCCCCCTCCGCGCCCGTACCCCGTCCCCGCCCGAGGCCGTGACCCTCAGGCGGTGACGGACCCGCGAAGCCGCACGGTGAACCGCACGACGGTCCCGTGCGGCTTCGCCGTCTCCCAGCTGATCTGTCCCCGCAGGTCGCTGATGAGGGCCTCGACGATCTGCGTACCCAGGCCGTGACGCTCGGCGCCGGAGGGCGCATACCCCGTGCCGTTGTCCGCGACGCGCACCTCGAGGAGGTCCTCACCGGCCTCGTTGTCCCGGTGCCGGTGCGCGCTCACCACGACCCGGTAGCCCCCGCCACGCTCCTCCCCCTCCTCGAAGCCGTGCTCGACCGCGTTGTGGACGAGCTCGGCCAGGATCATCGCCAGGTGCGTCGCGTCGTCCGGGGGCAGCCAGCCGAAGGACCCCTCGAGCACCGGCTCCACCACGGCCTGGGTCGAGGCGACCTCCACCGTCGCCCGCAGCATGCGGGTGGCGACGTCGTCGAAGTCGACCCGCTCGCTGAAGCCCTGGCTGAGGGTGTCGTGCACGAGGGCCACCGTCGACAGCCGACGTCCCGCCTCGGCGAGCGCCTCCTGCGCCTTCGGGTCGTCCAGCCGCCGGGACTGCAGCCGCAGCAGCGCCGCCACGGTCTGCAGGTTGTTCTTGACCCGGTGGTGGATCTCCCGGATCGTCGCCTCCTTGCTCAGCAGCTCACGCTCCCGCCGACGGATCTCGCTGACGTCCCGCAGGAGCAGCAGCGCCCCGACCCGCTCGCCGCCCCGGGTGAGCGGCACCGACCGCAGCGTGAGGTTCATGGCGCCGGTCTCGATCTCGGTCCCCCACGGCGCCCGACCGGTGAGCACCAGCGGGACGGTCTCGTCGACGCTGGAACCGGGCATCAGCCGGGCCGAGACGATCTGCGCCAGGTCCGCGCCGTTGACGTGGTCGGTGTGCCCGAGCCGCCGCAGCGCCGAGACGGCGTTGGGGCTGGCGTAGTCGATGATGCCGTCGGCCGTGAGCCGCAGCACCCCGTCACCGACGCGGGGCGTGCCACGGCCCACCCCGGTCGCGGTGTGGTCCATGGGGAAGGCGCCCTCGGCGATCATCGAGAACAGCTGCTGGCTGATCTGGAGGTAGTTGACCTCCAGGCCGCCCTGCTGACGCATGTTCTGCAGGTCGGTGTGCCGGACCAGGACGGCGATGGGCCGCCCGGTGCGCACGACGGGGACGTACTGCTCCCGGACGAAGCCGACCTCGTCGGGGGTCATCGGCAGGCCGCTGTCCATGACCTGCGTCAGGAGCCGCTGCCGGCCCTCGCCGGGCGTCTGCCCGATGACGTCGTCGTGGTAGAAGTTGGGTCCCGTCGAGGGACGGGCGTGCGCCGCGAGGAACCACGGGGAGACGTGCGGGTCCGCGGCGTCGTCCCGCTGCACCGGCAACCACAGCGTCAGGTCGGCGAAGGCCAGGTCGGCCAGCATCTGCCAGTCACCCACCAACCGGTGCACCCAGTCGACGTCCGCGCCGGACATCGAGGAACGCGACAGGGTCTCCCGCAGAACAGCCACGAGGCGAGTGTCGCAGAGGTCAGTCGGCCGAGCCCTGCCGGACCAGACCTCGCAGGGTGCGCAGCGCCACCGAGAGCGGGGCGAGGTCAGGCTGGTCCATCGCGCTGACCGTGCGCAGCACCTGGCTGGTCCGCACCAGCGCCTCTCGGTTCTCCGCCATCCACTCGCGGACCCGCTCCAGCGCCTCGGCGGACTCGCCGGAGTCGGTGCGCTCGACCACGGTGCGGGTGAGGCCCCGCATGACGCCGTAGAGATCGTCCCGCAGCGCGCCCCGGGCCAGGGAGGACCAGCGGTCCTCGCGCGGCAGGTGCGAGACATGGGTGAGCAGGTCGTCGATCCGGAAGGCCTCGGACACCCCGAAGTAGACCTGCGCCACCTCGTCGACGTCCCGGCCCATGTCCTGGGCCAGCTCCACCACGTCCAGCAAGGAGTAGCTGTCGAGCAGCGAGGCGAAGACCGCGGCGAGGTCGTCCGGGATGTCGTTGGCACGGGCCCACTCCGCGCGCTCCTGCCACCGCTCCCGCTCGCTGCCCTGCAGCAGCTCCGGCAGTGCGGGGACCAGGCGTCGCACCGGCTCCGTGAAGCGCTCGATCTCGGCGTCCATCCCGGTGGAGAGCGACCGGTTGTTGAGGAACCACCGGGTCGCGCGGTCCAGGAGGCGGCGGAACTCGAGGTAGAGCTCGGTCTGGACATCGGTCGGGACGGTGTTGTCCAACCGCTCCACGGCGGCGGTGAAGTCGGCCAACCCGAAGACGGAGCGGACGACGTGGAAGGCCCGGGTGATCTGCGCGACCGTGGCGCCGGTCTCCTCCACGGCCCGGAAGGCGAAGGACACCCCACCGCGGTTGACCATGGCGTTCGCGATCTCGTTGACCACGATCTGCCGGCGCAGCGGGTGCTCGGTGATCTGCTCCGCCGCGACCTCCCGCAGCGGCTCCGGGAAGTAGGTGAGCAGCGACTCCGCGAGCGCCGGGTCGTCCGGCAGCTCGGTCTCGATGAGCGCATCCTTCAAGCCCAGCTTGGCGTAGGCGACGAGCACGGAGAACTCGGGGCTGGTCAGCCCCAGGCCCTCACTCTCACGACGCTCCCACTCGGCGTCGTCGGGCAGGAACTCCAGCTCGGGGTCGAGCCCTGCGTGCTCGCTCAGGTAGCGGATGAGCCGCTGGTGGACGGTCACCATGACCTCGCGCTGGTGACGGCCGTTGCCGATGAGGACGTTCTGGTCGTAGTTGTGCCGCAGCACCTTGTCCGCCACCTCCTCGGTCATCGAGGCGAGCAGCTCGTCACGCTCGGCCATCGACATCGTGCCGTCCTGGACCAGGGGGGTCAGGGCGATCTTGATGTTGACCTCGTGGTCGGAGGTGTCGACCCCGGCGGAGTTGTCGATGGCATCGGTGTTGACGTGGACCCCGTGCTCGGCCGCCTCGATGCGACCGCGCTGCGACAGCCCGAGGTTGCCGCCCTCACCGACGACCCGGACCCGCAGGTCCTGGCCGTCCACCCGGATCGGGTCGTTGGCGCGGTCGCCGATCTGGGCGTCGGTCTCCGTGGAGGCCTTGACGTAGGTGCCGATCCCGCCGTTCCACAGCAGGTCGACCGGGGCGCTCAGGATGGCGCGCAGCATCTCGTGCGGCGTCATCGAGGTCACCTCGTCGGGGAGCCCGAGGCGCGCCCGGACCTGGCCACTCACCGGGAGCGACTTCTGGCTCCGGGGGTAGACCCCGCCCCCTTCGCTGATGAGCGAGGTGTCGTAGTCCTCCCAGCTCGACCGGGGCAGCTCGAAGAGCCGTCGACGCTCGGCGAAGGAGGTCGCCGCGTCGGGGTCGGGGTCGAGGAAGATGTGCCGGTGGTCGAACGCCGCCACCAGCAGGATGTGCTCGGACAGCAGCATGCCGTTGCCGAAGACGTCGCCGCTCATGTCGCCGATGCCGACGACGGTGAACTCCTCGGACTGGGTGTCCAGACCCAGCTCCCGGAAGTGCCGCTTGACCGACTCCCAGGCGCCGCGCGCCGTGATCCCCATGCCCTTGTGGTCGTAGCCCGCCGAACCTCCCGAGGCGAAGGCGTCGTCCAGCCAGAAGCCGTAGTCCCGCGCGACCCCGTTGGCGATGTCGGAGAAGGTGGCGGTTCCCTTGTCCGCCGCGACGACGAGGTAGGGATCGTCGCCGTCGTGACGCACGACCCGATCGGGCGGCTGCACCTCGCCGCCGCGCCGGTTGTCGGTGATGTCGAGCATCCCGCTGATGAAGGTGCGGTAGGCGGCCCTGCCCTCCTCCATCCAGGCCTCGCGGTCCGCCGCCGGGTCGGGCAGCTGCTTGGGGAAGAAGGCACCCTTGGACCCGGTCGGCACGATGACGGCGTTCTTGACCATCTGCGCCTTGACCAGGCCCAGCACCTCGGTGCGGAAGTCCTCGCGCCGGTCGCTCCAGCGCAGCCCGCCTCGGGCCACCGGCCCGAAGCGCAGGTGGCTGCCCTCGACGCGCGGGGCATACACCCAGATCTCGAAGGCGGGGCGCGGCTCGGGGAGGAGCTCGAGCTCGCGCGGCAGCAGCTTGAGGCTCACCCAGGCCTTGGGCTCACCGTCCTCGCCCCGCTGGTAGAAGTTGGTGCGCAGCGTCGCCCGGACGACGTCCGCGAGGCTGCGCAGGATGCGGTCCTGGTCCAGGCTCGCGACCTCGTCCAGCGCGCGGTAGAGGTCGTCGGAGACGTCCGCGGTCCGCTGCTCGCGCTCCTGCTCGCCCCCCTCGGCATCAGGGTCGAAACGTGCCGCGAACAGGTCGATGAGCAGCCGCGCGATGCCCGGGTTGGC
The DNA here is from genome assembly GCF_001942225.1 of Serinicoccus sp. CUA-874. NCBI lineage: Bacteria > Bacillati > Actinomycetota > Actinomycetes > Micrococcales > Ornithinimicrobiaceae > Serinicoccus > Serinicoccus sp. CUA-874. The sequence continues at coordinate 59,707 of NZ_MKJZ01000037.1, forward strand.
GACCAGCGCCTCCTCGAGGTAGTTCAGGCTGAAGGTGCCGACCTGGCGCAGGTAACGCACCAGCGTGCGCAGGATGACCACGCGCCGCCAGTCCAGTCCCGCCGTGAGCACGAGCGAGTTGAGCGTGTCCGACTCGCTGGCCCCGCCCCAGATCGCGGTGAAGGCGTCCTCGAAGGCGCGGGCCGCCTCCTCCTCCGTCCGGTGCTCGCCACCGGTCCAGACCGACTCCTCGCGCGCCCGCAGGCCGAAGTCGTAGATGTAGTCGGAGGAGCCGTCGTCGTCGCTGCCGTCGAGCTCGTAGGGGCGCTGGACGGTCACCTCGAGCCCGAGGTCGGCGAAGACCGGCAGGACGTGGGTGAGCGACATCGGGTCGGAGCGGTAGACCTTGAGCCGTCGCTCGGTGGCGGCGTCGCCCTCCCCGCGGTAGACGTGCGGCCGGGCCGAGGCCTCGCTGCCGTGCAGCTCACCCATCCGCTGCAGGTCCAGGTAGGCGGCCTCGCCGTCGAAGTCCTCCTTGTAAGCCTCCGGGAAGGCGTCGGCGTAGCGGGCCACGAGGTCGCCCGTGGCCCCCTCGTCCTCGACGTGCGCCGCGACGCGTCCGACAGGCCCTCCACCCACGTCCGGGTCACCGCGGCCAGCCGCTCCTGCAGCTCGGCCTGGTCCACCTCCGGCAGGTCGGCGTCCTTGGGGACCGAGATCACGAAGTGGAGCTGGGCCAGCGGTCCGTCGCCCACCCGGGTGGCGTAGTCCGCCAGCTCGCCGCCGTAGGCCTCCTCCAGCAACCGCTGCACCCGGAGCCTGTTGGCGGTGTTGTAGCGGTCCCGGGGCAGGTAGACCAGCGCGCTGACGAATCGCCCGAACTCGTCGGGGCGGACGTAGACCTTCGCCGCCGGACGCTCCAGCAGCCGGACCACGTCGCCGGCCGTCGCCGCCAGGTGCTCCACCGAGGCCTGGAAGAGCTCGTCCCGGGGGTAGGCCTCCAGGATGCTCAGCAGGTCCTTGCCGCTGTGGCTGTCGGGCGCGAAGCCGGACTCCTCCAGCACCTGCTGCACCTTGGCGCCGACGATCGGGAGCCGCTGGGTCGACTCGGCGTAGGCGCTCTGGGTGAACAGCCCGAGGAAGCGGTGCTCCCCGACGACCTCGCCCTGCTCGTCGAAGCGGCGGATCCCCAGGTAGTCCAGTGGGACGGACCGGTGGACGGTGGCCCGGGTGTTGGCCTTGGTCACGGTGAGCAGCTGCGGCTCCCGCGCCGTCCGGGCCGCAACGGGCCGCAGCACCGTCGGCGACGGCTGGGCCCCGGTCTCCCGCAGGATGCCCAGACCGCTGCCGGGCACCGCCTGGAGCGCGAGCCCGTCGTCGGTGTCCACCAGGTCATAGCTGCGGTATCCCAGGTAGGTGAAGTGGTGGTCGTCGATCCAGGTGAGGAAGTCGACGACGGAGCCGACCTCGTCCGACGGCACCGACCGGGGTGGACCGATCTCGAGCTCGGCCAGGATGGCCCGGGCCCGCTGCCGCATGGCCTTCCAGTCCTGACAGGCGCGGCGCACGTCGGCGAGCACCCGCTCGAGGTCGTGCTGCAGCGCCGCGCGCCGGTCCGGGTCCGGCACACGGTCCACCTCGACGTGGATCCAGGACTCGACCCGGTGCCCGTCGCCCACCTGCGCGGTGTCGACGTCCAGCACCTCGCCGGAGCCCTCGTCGACGACGAGGCGCGGGTGCAGGAGCTGGTGCACCCCCAGTCCGTGGCGGGCGATCTCGCCGAGCACCGAGTCCACGAGGAAGGGCATGTCGTCGGTGACGACCTGGACCACCGTCTGCCGGCTGGTCCAGCCGCCGTCCTCGAAGGTGGGGTTGAGGACGCGCACCGCGGCCCGTCCCTGGGCCCGTTCCCCGGACAGCCGGGCCATCGCCCCTGCCATCGACGAGCGTTGCCCCTCGTCCCGCCCGACCAACGCGGCCGGGGCCAGGTGGTGGAAGAACCTGTCGGTGAGCGTGTCGGTGGACGTCATCTGGTGCGAACACTCCTTCAGGTCGCGGCATCAGGCCACGGGCGCACCACGGCGTGCACCCCTGCCGTCAGGGTACCCGTCTGGGGACGAGCGCCGCACGGGACCCGGCCGGCTGCCTAGAGTGGTCTCATGTCCGTCCCCCGGTGGCCCTTCGACCCCGCGGACGTCACGGCCCCGGCCCCGGTCGACGCCGACCCCGGCCGGCTGCTGCGCGCCGCCGAGGAGATCAGCGGGCTGGCCCCGGACCTCGGGTGGGCCGAGGCCAGCGGACTGACGGAGGGGGTGCTCCACGCCGTGTCGCACCTGCTCGCCGATGCCGCGTCCGGTCGGGACACGCCCCGTCCCCAGCCGCTCGTCGTGGGCGCCATCGGTGCCACCGACCGCCTCCCGGACCACGCCGCTGCCGGGCTGCCGCGGCACGGCTCCGGGCCCACACCCCCGCCCTGGGCGACCACCCGGTCGCCTGGGTCGCCACCGCCGCAGGCGTGCTGGACGAGGTGGCGGACCTGCTGGACCAGGTGGCGGACCGGACTCGACGCGGCGTGCTCGGGTCGGGCGACAAGGGCGTCGTGCTCCGGCGGCTGCACCGGTGCCAGCGCCGCCTGCGCGCCGCGCTGCCCGCACCCTGACCTCAGGTCGTACCGTGAGCCCATGAGGATCACCGAGACGATCTCGCACGCCGCGGACCCGCAGCGCACCTTCGAGATGCTGACCGACCACGGCTACCAGGTGCTGCGCTGCGAGCGGTCCGGAGCGTTGGACCAGACCGTCCAGATCGAGCCCGCGGCGGACGGCAGCACCACGGTGACCACGCGTCGGCACCTCCCGAACGACGGCATACCGGACATCGCCAAGACCCTCGTGGGTCCGCAGCTGCTCGTCGTCGAGACGGTGCGGTGGGGCTCCCCGGACGCGGACGGCGAGCGGGAGGGGGCCATGAGCCTGGAACTGCCGGGCCTGCCGGTGTCGTTCACCGGCGGCATCCACCTGCGGCGCGCCGGGGAGGGCACGACAGACCACGTCGTGGACGGCGACCTCGAGGCCCGCATCCCCTTCCTCGGCCACCGCATCGAGCGCGAGGTGGCGGCACGGGTCAAGGAGTTCGTGCAGCTCGAGGAGGGCGTCGCCCGCGAGTGGCTGGCCCGGGGCTGAGTCCTCGGGCGGCCCGCCTCACCCCATGTGCGGGTAGCGGTAGTCCGTCGGCGGCACGAAGGTCTCCTTGATGACCCGGGTGTTGACCCACCGCTGCAGGTTGGCGGCCGAGCCCGCCTTGTCGTTGGTGCCCGAGGCCCGGGCGCCGCCGAACGGCTGCTGGCCCACGACGGCCCCGGTGGGCTTGTCGTTGATGTAGAAGTTGCCGGCGGCGAACCGCAGCCGCCGCACCGCCTCGTTCACCGCCGCACGGTCCTGGGAGATCACCGCGCCGGTGAGGGCGTAGGGCGTCGCCGACTCCATCTGGTCGATCATGGCGTCCCAGCCGTCGTCCGGGTAGACGTGCACGGCGAGGATCGGCCCGAAGTACTCCGTCGTCATCATCTCGTGGCTGGGGTCGTCCACGACCGCGACGGTCGGGCGGACGAACCAGCCCACCGAGTCGTCGTAGGTGCCTCCGGCCACGATCTCGACCCCGTCGTCGGCGTGCGCCCGGTCGATGACGTCCTTGTGCTTGGCGAAGGCCTTGGCGTCGATGACGGCGCCCATGAAGTTCGACAGGTCGCGGACGTCACCCATGGGTATGCCCTCGGTGGTCTGCACCAGGTCGTCCTTCAGCCGCGACCACACGGAGGCGGGGACGTAGGCGCGCGAGGCGGCCGAGCACTTCTGGCCCTGGAACTCGAAGGCACCGCGGACCATCGCGGTGCGCAGCACGTCCAGGTCGGCGCTGGGGTGGGCGACGATGAAGTCCTTGCCACCGGTCTCGCCCACGATGCGCGGGTAGGAGCGGTAGGTCGACAGGTTGCTGCCGATCTGGTGCCAGAACGAGTTGAAGACGGCCGTGGAGCCGGTGAAGTGCACCCCGGCGAGGTCGGGGTGGGCGAGGGTGACCTCGGAGATCGCCGGTCCGGTGCCCGTCACCATGTTGACGACGCCGTCGGGCAGCCCGGCCTGGTGCAGCAGCTCCATGATCATGCTGGCGGCCCGCTGCTGGGTCGTGGCCGGCTTCCACACCACGGTGTTGCCCATGAGTGCCGGCGCGGTGGGCAGGTTGCCGGCGATGGCGGTGAAGTTGAAGGGGGTGACCGCGTAGACGAAGCCTTCCAGCGGCCGCTGGTCGATGCGGTTCCACGACCGCGCGGGTTGCGCAGCGGCTGCTCGGTGAGCAGCTGCCGGGCGAAGTGCACGTTGAACCGCCAGAAGTCGGCCAGCTCGCAGGCGGCCTCGATCTCAGCCTGCAGCGGGGTCTTGCTCTGCCCGAGCATGGTGGCGGCGTTCATCCGCGCCCGCCAGGGACCGGTCAGCAGGTCCGCCGCCTTGAGGAAGATGGAGGCCCGCTCCTCGAAGGACATCGCGCGCCAGCCCTCGCCGGCGGCCAGCGCGGCGTCGACGGCGGCGGTGGCGTCCTTCTTGGTCCCGTCCCGCATCGTCCCCAGCACCTCGGCGTGGGCGTGCGGCTGCACGACGTCGATGGCCTTGCCGCCGCCGGTGACCTCCCGGCCCCCGATGACGTGGGGCAGGTCGACGGGGGTCGCCGCGATCTCGGCGAGCGCCACCTCGAGGGCAGCGCGCTCGGTGCTGCCCGGCGCGTAGTCCAGGACCGGCTCGTTCAGCGGGGTGGGGACGTCGACGATGCCATCCATCGGCACAGCTCTCCTGTCGGTCGTGGCCGGGCTCAGCCGGCGGTGTCGGTGCGCGCGAGGCGCTCGGTCAGCTCCAGCACGTGGTCGAGCTCGGTGGTGTCGAACCAGGACAGCTCGAGGTCCTCCTCCGGTGCGGGCAGCGCCTCGCGCCTCCCGGAGACGACGTCGTCCCCGAGATGGAGTGCGGCCACCCGGGCGAGCTCGAGGACCCCGTCGACGTGGATCCACCCGCCGCCGTCCGCCCGGACGTCCCGGTCCTGGACGTCCGCCGCGGCGACGACCACCGGGGCGCCGCTGCCGACGAGCGAGGCCGCCGCCGCCTGGGACGCGGCATACTCCAGCTCGTCCTCGTCAGCGGTGGGCTCGGCGGCGCGAGCCTGCTCGGTCACCGCCGTCGCGCGGAGCGGACCGGTCAGGCGACGTTCGTCCCGCAGGCGGACCAGGCTCTCGGCGCTCAGCGGCAGGTAGCAGCGCACGGTGGTCATCTGCGCCCTCCTCGTCACCGGTGGTGGCCTGGTCGCGCACCGGACCGGGTGCGGACGCCGCCATGGTGTCAGATCCGCGGTGCGCGAGCATATCCGGGGCCGTGGGCGCCGGACCTTCAGCGTCCGACGCCCAGCAGCCCGGCCCAGCGAGAGCGACGGGGCGGGGCGCTCCCGGCTCCGTCCAGGTCCCGCGCCAGCTGCTGGATCGAGGTGCGGGCCGGGCTGCCCGGCCGCGTCTCGGCGAGGGTATGCCCGTGCAGCAGCGCGGCGTCCAGCGTCTCCCGGTCCTCGGGGACGAGGCGCACCTCGTCGGTCCGTGCGAAGCGGCGCAGCGTCTCGGTGATCCGCCGCCCGGGCTCTGGCCCGACCGGTCCGGACCGCACCCGGGTCACGACGACCTGGTGCCGCGCCGTCGTCAGCGTCGGCAGCTGGTCCAGGGCCCGCACGAGCCGCTGCAACCCCACCGGGTCGCCGGTGCCCACCACGACGACCCGGTCGGCCTCCTGCAGCGCGCACAGGGCTGCCCCGTTGCGCCGGGGCGCTCCGGTGTCGAAGGAGAGCTCCTCGTCCTGCTCGACCGTCGGTGCCACGTCCACCACCACCCAGCGTGCGACGGACCGGGCCTGCTGCAGCACCTCCGACAGGGCCGCCTCCCGCAGCTCGGTCCAGCGGTCCGCGCGGGGCAGCCCGGTGAGCAGCCGCAGCCCGGGACGGACCTGCGGGGCCAGTCGGAGCAGGGCCGTCTCGTCCAGCGACCCCTGGTCCGCGGCACGGGCGGCGGCGGCGACCCCGGGCGACTCGTCCAGCACCGCGAGCGTCTGCGCCACCGTGGCGCCGTAGGTGTCGGCGTCGACGAGCACGACCGGGCGCACGGGGCCGGCGAGCTCGGCGGCGAGGTTGACCGCGACCGTGGTCCGGCCGGTGCTGCCGTGCGGGCCCCAGACGACGACCACCTCTCCCTCGCGCTCGTCGTCGTGGGTGGCGTCAGGCTCGTCCGGCGACGTCGTCTCGGTCTCGTCGAGGTCGTGCTCGTCGGCCTCCGTGACCGGTGTCGACCCTGCCCGGGAGCGGCCGCGCCACCGGCCGAGCCGCCCACCCGTGGGCCGACCACCGGCCCGGGCGTCGGCAGCGTGCTGCTGGGCGGCGCGGCTGACCTCCAGGGAGCTCTCTTCGACCCCCTGCCCCGGCGCGAGGCCGTCCACCCTGTCAGCGGCCGCACCGTCGTCGAGCCCGGCGAGCGAGGCGTCCAGGTCGGAGGTCGAGCCGTCCATGGCCAGCGTCGCGTGCGCTCCCCAGCGGAGCAGCACCCGGGCCGCCTCGTCGTCGCCCTGCGGGTGGAGCCCCACGACCTGCGCACCGGCGTCGACGAGCGCGTGCACCATCTCCCGGTCCAGCCCGCGCACGTCCCAGGAGACCAGCGCCACCTGCGCGAGCCCGGCACGGCACACGCCGAGCAGCTCGGCGAGATCCGCGCACCGACGCACCAGATGGGCCTGGCCCGATCCGTCGAGGAGGGTCGCGACCTGGCTCTCCCACCGGGGCGCCACCGCGGTGACGAGCGGGCGGCTCACCCGTCCGACCCCACCTGCGTCCGCGGGGCCGGCACGAGGGTCAGCCGGGAGTCCTGGTCGACCGCCCCGATGACGTCGCCCACGCGGTCGGCCGGCACCACCAGCGACACCGACGAGCCGCCGATCTGGGCGCCGAGACCACCGGACTCCTCCGACACCCGGTCGACGACCGCGCCCGCGAGCAGCAGCTCGGGGTCGAGATAGGCCTCCCCGACGGCCTCCGTGTCACGGCGGCTCACCCAGACGTCCACCGGCGTGCCCGAGGTCAGCCCGGAGACCGCCTGGGCGTCCACCGGCACGTTCACCGTCTTGTCCAGCGCCTCGCGCTCGGTGCCCACCGCCGCGCCCGGCACGAGCTCGCCCTCCATCACCCCGCGCAGCAGGTAGGTGCCGTCGGAGACCGGGGTGCCGGCGTCCAGGTAGTGCGAGGCCCCCTCGCCCAGCCGGACCTGGACGGGCACGAGGTCACCCTCCTCCAGCGGCTGCCCGGGCACGAGGTCCCGGGCCGCGGCATAGACCGGGCGGGTGTCGTCGAGCCCGGCGACCAGGCGCGCTCCGCCGGCCACCGAGAGCACGACCAGCAGCAGCCCCACGAGCAGCCTCAGGTCGCGCCACCCGGGCGCACGCAGCCGGCGCACCGTGCGCGGTTGCTCGCCCTGCCCTGTCGGTCCCATCTCCCGACCCCCTTCGTCGTGCGGCTCGCCCGCACGATAACCCGCCGCGGGCCGGTGAGGGCAGCTGTCGTCCACAACCGTCCTCACGCACCGGGTGCGACGACCGTAGGATCGGACCGGACGACCGACGAGAGGAGGCCGGTGTGCCCGGGCCACGATTCCTGACCCTGCCCGACGTGGCGGACACGTTGAACGTCTCGCTGTCGCAGGTCAAAGCACTGGTCCGGTCCGGACAGCTGGCCGGCATCAAGCTCGGCGGGCGCGGCGTCTGGCGGGTGGAGAGCACCGAGCTCGAGGCCTACATCCAGCGGATGTATGCCGAGACGCGGGAGTCGTTGCACCAGGGCGAGGAACCTCGCTGACACCCTTCGTCGCCGGTCGGCGGGGGTCCGGTCACAGGCGGCGGAGCATGGACACGGCGGCGTAGGGCACGGACACCGTGCCCCGCACGGCAGCGGACCGGCGCGCCTCGTCGTCCGCGTGCCGGGCCAGGTCCAGGTGGTCGGCCAGCACCCGGTCGATCGTCCCGCTCAGGTGGTCACCCTCGCGGTCGTGGATCCGCACCGGCGCCCGGTCGCGGCTCACGGCGCGCAGCGCCTGGCGCAGCGACCGGCGTCGTGGTCGCTCGTCCACGCGTCCGGTCAGTCCCTCCACCGAGCGGAGCGCACCGGTCAGCACCAGGCTCTCCTGCTGCTCCCGCCGCTGCGCGTCGTGCAGCAGCAGCCAGTCGGGCCCGACGTCCACGAGGGTCCCCACGACCGGGCCGACCCCGCTGACCCGTACCCGCAGCGTCCGTCCGACGTCGGCCGCCAGCCGGTCGCCGAGATGGACCCGGGCGCGTTCGGCCCGGGTGTGATCCGCCGCCTCGGTCTCGACCTCACGGCGCAGCCACTCGTGCTGCTGCGCCTCGAGGTCCTCGAAGACTGGTCCCACCGCATGAGGTCATCGTGCCACCGCCGCCGGATCGCCACGTGCGCCGTCCACACCCCTTGACTCCCCCGCTCCCCGCCACCTACGGTGCCACCAGTGGACGCAAACGTCCGCAAACGAACGCAACAGACCGTCGCCGACGGTCAGAGGGAGGGGAGATGGATCCGTCGGGGAGCGACCTGCGGACGCGCGGGGCGGGGCCGGCCGGGTGCGGACTCGTGGGCACGGTCGGGGCCACGGTCGCGGGGACCGGACTGCTCGGACGGGCGGTGACCACGTGGCCGGGAGGCGGCCCCGGCCCGCTCGGCCCTGCGCTGCTCAGCGCGATGCTCCTGCTCGCCGCCGGGCTGCTGCTGGCGATCGGAGCGGTCCTGGCCGCCGCGACCTGGCACCTGCGACCCGGCACCACCGGCGCCACGCGACGCACCACGCCGTCGGCCCCGGTCCGCCTGGCGAGCGCGCTGCTCATCTCGATCTCGGCGTCGGCCGCCGCGGCCACCGGGGCAGCGGCGCTCGCCGCACCGGCGCAGACACCGGTGGTGCTCCAGCCTGGGGTGACCGAGGACACCCCCTCGGACGCCGAGCAGCCCTCGGGGACGCCGTCGTCCGCACCTGTCCCGACGCCCGGGTGGACGCCGACCTCCGGTCCCACGCAGCCGGCCCACGCGGACGTGGCTCTGGTCAGCGGCCGGGTCGCGGACGACCTCCCCGACCGTCACGTGGTGCGCCGCGGTGACACCCTGTGGGACCTCGCGCAGCGACACCTCGGTGCGGACGCGACGGCGGCGCAGGTCGCGCAGGAGTGGCCGCGGTGGTATGCCGCCAACCGCGGCGTGATCGGTCCGGACCCGGACCTGCTGCTGCCGGGGCAGGAGCTCGTGGTGCCCGGCACGACGGGACCGGGGCGATGAGCCGCGCGACCTCGGTGCCCGGCGTCCTGCACCTCACCCCTGTCGTGCCGCCCGAGCCGGGTGCGGATGGTGGCGACTGGCGATCGGGTCGACGCACGGCAGCGCCCGCCGAGGACTACGTGCAGGGGGCACTGGCCGTCGACTTCCGGCACGACGCCTACGACAGCTTCTTCGGGCCGCAGGCCACGCCCACCACCGACCTGCCCGAGGCCTCGGCCTGGGCGGAGCGGATGCTGCGTGCCGTGCTCGAGGTCTGCGCCGGCAGCCGTCCGGTGGAGCAGCTGTCGCGGTGGCTGTCACCCGACGTCCGGGACCGGATCGGCCGGCGAGGGCAGCTGGCCCGACGTCGGGCCGGGCGGCACCGGCCGCCCCGCGTCCGCACCCTGCTGACCTGCCACCCCGCCGACGGGGTCTGCGAGCTGTCAGCCGTCATCCTCCTGGACGGCCGGGTGCGCGCTCTCGCGGTGCGGATGAGCGGCGTGGACGGGCGGTGGGTGATCACCGCCTTCGAGCTCGGGTGAGCGCGAGACCGCGGGCGATGACGTGACGCCCGGCTCCCCGTCCGGCGTCAGCGGCGCTGGCCCTGGGCGGCACGCCGCCGCTGGGCCCGATTGCCCGCCGCTGCCCCGGAGGCCGGCGCCTGGTCCCGGTGGCTGCCGTCGGCGCGCACGCTGCTCGTGCGCGCCTCGCCGTCCTCCGTGGGGGCCACGAAGGTCAGCGACTGCGGCTTCTGCGCCTGCTGGTCCCCGGAGGCCGCGACCTCGGCGAAGAAGAGGTAGCGCACGGACTCCTCCTTGATCGCCTCCATGACGGCCTGGAAGAGCTGGTAGCCCTCGCGCTGGTACTCCACGAGGGGCTCGCGCTGAGCCATCGCCCTCAGTCCGATCCCCTCCTTGAGGTAGTCCATCTCGTAGAGGTGCTCGCGCCACTTGCGGTCCAGCACCTGGAGCACCACGCGCCGCTCCAGGTCACGCATCATCTCCTCGCCGAGCTCGGCCTCCCGCGCGTCGTAGGCGTGCTGCGCATCGCTGGTGAGCTCCTCGACGAGCAGGTCGGCGGTCACCGCGGCCCGGCCACCGGCCCGGGCGACGACGTCGTCGATCGTCAGCCCCACCGGGTAGACCTGGCCCAGCTCGGACCAGAGACCCTCCAGGTCGAGACCGTCCGCGAGACCGCTGCCGCCGGCGCTGGTGACGTAGTCGGCGACGACGTCGTTGACGAAGTGGCGCACCTGCTCGTGCAGGTCCTCCCCCTCCAGCACCCGCCGCCGCTCGGCGTAGATGACCTCGCGCTGCCGGTTGAGGACGTCGTCGTACTTCAGGACGTTCTTGCGGGTCTCGAAGTGCTGGGCCTCGACCTGGCTCTGGGCGCTGGCGATGGACCTCGAGACGATCCTGGACTCGATCGGGACGTCGTCCTGCATCCCCGAGGTGGACATGACCCGGTCGACCATCCCGGCGTTGAACATGCGCATCAGGTCGTCCTGCAGCGAGAGGTAGAAGCGGGACTCGCCGGGGTCGCCCTGCCGCCCGGCGCGGCCGCGCAGCTGGTTGTCGATCCGGCGGGACTCGTGCCGCTCCGTGCCCAGCACGTAGAGCCCGCCCAGACCGACGACCTCCTCGTGCTCGGCCTGGACCGAGGACTCGGCCTGCTCCAGGGTGCTGTCCCACGCCGCCTCGTAGTCCTCCGGCGTGTCGTGCGGGTCCAGGCCCCGCGCGTGCAGCGCCGCGACGGCACGGAACTCGGAGTTGCCCCCGAGCATGATGTCGGTGCCGCGGCCGGCCATGTTGGTGGACACCGTGACCGCACCCTTGCGTCCGGCCTCGGCCACGATCGAGGCCTCCCGCTCGTGGTGCTTGGCGTTGAGCACCTCGTGCTTGACGCCGCGCCGGCGGAGCTGGTCGGAGAGGTACTCCGACTTCGCCACCGAGGTCGTGCCCACCAGGACGGGCTGCCCGGCGCGGTGCCGCTCGACGATGTCGTCGACGACCGCGGCGAACTTCGCCTCCTCGGTGCGGTAGACCAGGTCCGAGCGGTCCGCGCGGATCATCGGCATGTTGGTGGGGATCGACAGGACGCCCACCTTGTAGATCTGGTGCAGCTCGGCGGCCTCGGTCTGCGCCGTCCCGGTCATCCCGGCGAGCTTGTCGTACATGCGGAAGTAGTTCTGCAGGGTGACCGTGGCCAGGGTCTGGTTCTCGTTCTTGATCTCCACCCCTTCCTTGGCCTCGATCGCCTGGTGCATGCCCTCGTTGTAGCGGCGCCCGGGCAGGATGCGACCGGTGTGCTCGTCGACGATCATCACCGAGCCGTCCATGACGACGTAGTCCTTGTCCCGGGTGAACAGCTCGCGCGCCTTGATGGCGTTGTTGAGGTAGCCGATCAGCGGGGTGTTGGCGGACTCGTAGAGGTTGTCGATCCCGAGGTAGTCCTCGACCTTCTCGATCCCCCGCTCGAGCACGCCGACCGTCTTCTTCTTCTCGTCCACCTCGTAGTCGCCGGTGGACTCGATCCCGCGCAGCGGGTCCGCGGCCTCTCCGCGCTCCAGCCGTCGGACCACCTTGGAGAACTCGGTGTACCACTTGGTCGCCTGGTCGGCCGGGCCCGAGATGATGAGCGGGGTCCGCGCCTCGTCGATGAGGATGGAGTCGACCTCGTCGACGATCGCGAAGTGGTGCTCCCGCTGGACGAGGTCCTTGAGGGCGGTCGCCATGTTGTCGCGCAGGTAGTCGAACCCGAACTCGTTGTTGGTGCCGTAGGTGATGTCCATGGCGTACTGCTCGCGCCGTTGCGCGGGCGTCATGGACGACAGGATGCAGCCGGTCTCGAGGCCGAGGGCCCGGTGCACGCGCCCCATCAGCTCGGACTGGTACTGCGCGAGGTAGTCGTTGGTCGTGATGACGTGCACGCCCTTGCCGGTGAGCGCGTTGAGATAGGACGGGAGCGTCGCGACGAGGGTCTTGCCCTCACCGGTGCGCATCTCCGCGACGTTGCCTGGTGCATCGCGGCACCGCCCATGAGCTGCACGTCGAAGTGCCGCTTGCCGATCGTCCGCTTGCTGGCCTCCCGGACGGCGGCGAAGGCCTCGGGCAGGAGCTGGTCGAGGGTCTGGCCGTCGGCGAGCCGCGCCTTGAACCGCTCGGTCTCCTCGCGCAGCTCGGCGTCGGTCAGCTTCTCGAAGTCCTCCTCGAGCGCGTTGACCTGCTTGGCGACGGTCTCCAGCCGGCGCAGCGCGGACTTCTCCCCGGCGCGCAGGATCTTCTCGAAGAGGTTCGGCACGCATCTAGGCTAACGGGCATGGCTGAGGATGCCGCATCGACGGCAGGGCCGGTGCGCGACGGGGACGGGGTCCGGCTGGTGCCTCCCGGCCCGGAGCACGTCCGGATGCTCGTCGGGCTCGGGCAGGACGAGCTGGCGCGCCGGTGGGGCGACGCGGTCCCCGTCCGTGACGAGACGCAGGCCCGCGCCGCGGTGGCCGTCGCGTCGCAGGGCTGGGCGGAGCAGCGGCCGTGGACACCGCGCCGCTGGGTGGTCGAGACGCGCGCGGGCGACGACGGGTGGCAGGGCGCCGGCACCGTGGAGTACCGCCCCGACGGTCACGGCGGCGTCGAGGTCGGCTTCGCGGTCCACCCCGAGCACCGGGGCCACGGGGTCGCCACCACAGCACTGGGTCTCGCGCTCGGGTATGCCTTCGAGCAGGACGGGGCGGCGTTGGCGCGGTGGCGCGCCGAGGTCGGCAACTGGGCCTCGCGCCGGGTCGCCTGGCGGCTCGGCTTCTCGGTGCCCCAGCGGGTGCGTGGTCTCATGCCCGGGTGGGGTGAGGACACCGGGCCCCGCGACGGCTGGATCGCGACGCTGGCGCGCGAGGAGCCGCGGCGACCGGCATACCCCTGGTTGCGGACCCCGGTCCTGCGGGGTGAGCGGGTCGTGCTGCGCCCGTGGCGCGAGGACGCCGACGACGCCGCGGCACTGCTGTCGGTGGACGACCTGGCGCGCAGCTTCGTCGGGCCGGTGCTGCCTCCGGCGACCCAGGAGGGGGTCGCGTCGTGGCTGGCCGCACAGCGCGAGGGTGCTGCCGGCGGCACCGGGCTGCGGTGGTGCATCGCCGACGCCGAGGACGACGCCGCGCTGGGCCTAATGTCGGTCTTCGGCCTGCGCAGCCCGTTCGAGATGGGGTGCGGGACCGTGGGCTACTGGCTGCTCCCCTCGGGGCGCGGCCGCGGCGCGGTGACCGAGGCGCTGACCCTGGCGAGCCGGTATGCCTTCGGCGAGCTCGGCCTGCACCGGCTCGCCGCCGACGCCGACGTCCGCAACGCCGCGTCGCACCGGGCACTGCTGCGCGCGGGCTTCCGCTGGGTCGCCACCGAGGCGCAGGCCTGCGTCTACACCCAGGACGGCGAGCGGGAGGACAACGTGCGCTTCGAGCTCCTCGCCGACGCCGAGGTCCAGCAGGCTCCCCGCCCCGGACCCCCGGCGTCCGTGCTCGGGTCCGCGGGTGTGGACGGGACCGACGGGACCGGGGACCGTGGCATCCCCACGCTGCGGACGGACGGGCTGGTGCTGCGGCCCTGGCGGTCGGACCCGGGCGAGGCTGACCGGATGGTCGAGGCGGCGACCGACCCGGTCACCCGGCAGTACCTGCCCGAGCTGCCCGACCCCTACACCTCCGCCGAGGCGCTGGGCTTCATCGACCGTGCGCTGCTCGCGGCCCGCCGAGGCGAGCAGCTGACCTGGTGCGTGGCGGAGGAGGGCTCGGACGTCCCCCTCGGCAACGTCTCGTTGAGCGGGCTCGACCGCGGGACGCGCACCGCTGAGGTCGGCTACTGGGCCCACCCGCAGGCCCGCGGCCGGGGGGTCGTCACGAGCGCGGTCGCTGCGGTGCTGCGGCACGCCTTCGCGGCGGAGGAGTCGTACGGTCTGGGGCTGCGCCGGGTCTTCCTCCGGGCGGCCGCGAGCAACGTCGCGAGCCAGCGCGTCGCCCGGGCCGTGGGGATGCGCGAGGTGGGCCGGGACCGCCTGGCCGAGATGCTGCGGGACGGCACGGTGGAGGACATGGTGCGCTTCGACCGGCTGGCCGAGGACGCCGAGCCGTCGGCACCGACCGACCGCTGAGGACCTCCCTCAGGCTGGCAGCTCGACCCGACCCAGTGCCAGCCACCCGGCCATCGCCTCGAGCTCGGCGAGCAGCCGCGGCGCGGCCCGGGCGACGTCGGCGCCGGGCTCCCAGTGGACCGCCCGGGCGACCAGCGCGCCGGCCTCCCGGTCGGCCTTGAGGTCCACCCGCCCGACGAGCTCCTCGTCGAGGAGGAAGGGCAGCACGTAGTAGCCGTGCACCCGCTGCGGCGCGGGCACGTAGATCTCCAGCCGGTAGCGGAACCCCCAGAGCTGCTCCACCCGTTCCCGCTGCCAGACCAGGGAGTCGAACGGGCTGAGCAGCGCCGCCCCCTCCACCCGGCGCGGCCGGCGGGCCTGCGGGTCCAGCCACACCGGACGGTCCCAGCCGCGGACCGTCACCCGCTCCGCCTCCCCCGCGAGCTCCAGCCGCTCCAGCGCGGTCGCGACGAGCGGTCCCCGGACCCGGAAGTAGTCACCCAGGCAGCGCTGGCTGCCCAGCCCGTGTGCGCGCAGCGACATCCGCAGCAGCTCGGTGACCGACTCCAGCTCCTCCGGTGCATGCGGCCCGCCGGGTGCGCGGAGCAGGACCTTCGGCGGCAGCACGCGCCGCGGCTCGGCATACCAGCGCTCGAACTGGCTGCTGCGCCCCGCGCTGGTCACTTCGCCGGTCTCGAAGAGGCACTCCAGGGAGGTCTTGACCGCCGACCAGTTCCACCCCCAGTGGTCGGTGCGTCGCGTCGCTCCGTGCGGCAGGTGGACCTCGACCTCCCTCGCGGTGAGCGGACCGTGCTCCCGGACCACGGCCTGGACCGCGTCGAGCAGCCCGGGGTGCTGGCGCTCCAGGTCCGCGCGCCAGGCCAGGGTCCGCGGGCGGCGCATCCGGAAGCCGAGGTGGGGCCACGTGTCCAGCCCGACCAGCGAGGCTTCGTGCGCCCAGTACTCCACCATCCGCCGGCCGGCACGGGCCCGGCCGCGCACCCCGGACCCGTCACGCAGCCGGTCGAGCAGGGTCTGGTCGTAGGGGCCGAGGCGAGAGAAGAACGGCAGGTAGTGGCTGCGCGTGAGCGCGTTGACGCTGTCGATCTGGACGACGCCCAGTCGGTCCAGCACGCCGCTCAGCTGCCGGGTCCCGGGCTCGCTCGGGCGTGGTCGGCCGAAGCCCTGTGCCGCGAGCGCGATGCGCCGCGCCTGGGCGGGGGAGAGTGTCAGCACGGTGCTCACCCTGCCACGGTGCACCGACGGGCCCGGCCCGGGTCGTTGTCGTCGTCGTCCTCGGGACCCGGGCCGGTGCGGGGGTCACCCGCAGCGGCGCGTCGACCCGGCCGCCATCAGGAGGCGACCGCCTCGGCGGCTGGCTCCTCCGAGGCGTCCCCGGGGTCGGCGTCCGCGTGGTCCAGCCGCAGCACGCCGTAGGACCAGCCCCTGCGGCGGTAGACCACGCTGGGCCGGTCGGCGTCGGCGTCGTGGAAGAGGAAGAACTCGTGGCCGACCAGCTCCATCTGGGACAGCGCCTCGCCGACGGTCATGGGCGGTGAGGAGTGCACCTTCTCCCGGATCTCGATCGGGCTGTTGCCCTGGGTCTGCAGCGCCTCGTCCACCGCCTCCTCCGGGTCCCGGGGGGCGTCGGGTGCGCTCGACCCGTTCGCGCGGTCGGCCAGCGGCTCGGTGGGGAGCCCGAAGGTCGCCTCGGCCACCGACGGGAGCCGGTGCTTGCCGGTGTGCGAGACCCGCCGCTTGTCGTGGATCCGGCGCAGCCGCTCGGTCAGCTTGCCCATCGCGAGGTCGAGGGCGGCATACTCCTCGTCGGCCGCGGCCTCGGCGCGGACCACGGTCCGGTGCACGTAGCAGGTGATCTCGCAGCGCTCGGCCTCCTTGGCCTGGCGCGGGTTGGCCTCGTGCGTGAGCACCACCTCGGTACGCCGGACGCGGGGGGCCAGCTGCGGGATCTTGTCGAGCTTGTCCTCGATGTGGCGGCGGAATCGCTCCGGGACATCTCTCTTGCGACCGGTCACGGTGAGTTCCATCAAAGTCCTCCATGCAAGACGGTGTGATGCGGGGTATGGCGTCGGCTGCGGCGCCTGCTCTCGTCCGGCCTCACCCCCTCACGTCTGCTCGCGAGGTGCTCCATGGACCCACACTAGTCCGCCGTCCGCGCTCACGGTAGAGGGTGCTCGGCACGGGCCCGCTCGGCGCCGTGACGGCTCGTCGCGGCGACCGTCGCCGCCACCACCGGACCCGCACCGCCCGCGGCCAGCGCGCGGGCGCAGTCGGTCAGCGTGGCACCGGTCGTCACGATGTCGTCCACCACGACGCAGGGCAGGCCCGCCAGCCGCGCCGCGGCACGGGGCGCCAGGTCGACGGCCCCGGCGAGGTTGCTCTCCCGCTCGGTCGCCGACAGCCCGGCCTGGTCCCGCACCCGCCGGCGCAGGACCAGCCCTGGCACGACGCAGCCGGACCGGCGGCGGCCCGGGCGAGGTCCCCCACCGGTGAGCGACCGCGCGCGCGGGTGCTGCGGCGGGAGGAGGGCGCGGGGAGCACGGCCACGGGGCGGCCGGCGGCGACGGCGGCGCGATGCTCCGGCGACGCCGCGATCGCCGCCCGGAGCGACCGGCGCAGGACCTGCGCCAGCGCACCGGTCGCGGCGACGCGGTCCTGCTCCTTCCACGCGACGAGGCCGGCACGCACGACGCCGGAGTAGTCCGGGCCGGTCCACGTCGGGGGGAAGCCCGCAGGACAGGGCGTGGGGCGCCAGGGTCGCGGCGGCACGCTCAACAGGCTCTCGCAGACCCCGCACCAGACGGACCCCTCCGCCGCGCAGCCCGCGCAGTCCTGCGGGGCGAGGAGGTCGAGCAGGGCACGCAGGTCGACACCCGGGCGCCACGGCATACCCGAGCCTGGCACGCAAAGAGGGCCAGTCACACCCGTCCACAGGTCAGCCGCCCGGCACCACGACCTGGTCGGCGTTGCGCACCGGCTGCCAGCCGCTCTGGCCCTCCGGGACGTAGACCCCGCCGTCCCGGGTGCGTGCGACCACGTCGACACCGGTCGCGCCGGGCACCGGCACCGCGTCCACCAGGCCGGGGAGCTCGCCCAGCGGTTCCAGCCAGCCGCCCAGCGGCAACCGGAAGGGGTGGGGTCCGGCGTCCGTCGCGCGCTGCCCGACGAGCAGGACCTCACCGGCGCCGCTCCAGCGGGCCGAGGTGACGTCCTCCAGCTGGGCGGCGACCGGGGCAGGGTCGGTCAACCCGACGGGGCGGCCCTGACCGTCGCGGACGATGCCGCTGAGGACGAGCCGGTGGGGTCCCTGCTCCTCCTGCCCGTCCTGGTCGACCTGCTCCAGGACGACCAGGGCGCGGCTGCCGTCGGGCGAGATCGACAGGCCGTACACCCGGTCGTCGTCGGCGAGCCAGGGCGTCTCGACCGGACGGGCCACCCCGTCGAGGTCCGCGCGGTCCACGACCCAGATGCGCGGGGTCTGGCTGCTGCGGTGCAGGCCGCCCAGCCAGAAGGCCTCGTCGCCGTCGACCGCCGGGGTCGTCAGCTCGTCCCCGATCCCGGCGTTGGTGTGCACCTCCTCCCCGCGCCACCGGCGGAAGGAACTGCCGTCGGTCGACACGGCGGCCAGGTCCTCCAGGTCCGCCGAGGCGGCGATCCCGGTCCAGTCCAGCCCGACCGTGGGGAGCCGGTCCTCACCCGTGGAGGGCAGGTCCCGCAGCGCGTACTGCGCCGGGTCGACCCCGGTGAGCTCCTCGCCCACGCGCAGCAGGACCTGGTCGGTCGACTGCTCGAGCTCGGCGTAGGGCAGCTGCGTCGCGCCGGTGATCGCGCCCTCGACCCCCTCCAGCGTCAACGGCTGACCGGCCACCTGGACCTCGACCCCGGCCACGGACGTCAGCCCCAGCAGGCTGTGCGCGAGCTGGCTGCTCAGGTCCGCGGCCAGGGTGTCGTCCTGCGCCAGCGTGGCGCCCCGCAGGTTGACCGTCGCGACGAGCGTCGAGGGGTCCACCGGCACCGCCGGGGTGGCCAGCCGCAGTCCCTCCTGCGCACCGGTGCGGACCGCGCCCTCGAGGTGCGCGGGCAGCGGGGCGAGCTGCGCGCGGGTGACGGCCGTCGGCAGGCCGTCGCTGTCGGGCAGCCACCGCAGCTCGGGGACGAAGAGGTCCCGCTGCGGGTTGAGGTAGGAGATCGTGGTCGGCCGGAAGGCCCGCGCGAACTCGGTGTCGGACAGCCACAGCCCGGCGTCGTCGGGGAAGGCGCTGATCCGGGGCTCCCCGTCCACCCGCGTGAGCCCGAAGGTCACCGTGGTGGTCCGCGGGGCGAGCTCGGTGAGCCGCCCCTGCTCGTCCACCCGGCCCACGGCCAGCATCTCGACGCTCACCTCGCCCTCCCCCGTCCGGGTGAGGGTGAGGCCGCCCCCGCCGTCGTAGACGATCACGTCCGAGGTGGGCACCCAGTCGCTGGCGAGCTCGTCGGTGAGGTAGGTGCGCGACACGTCGTCGTCGCTGGCGAAGCCCTCCCCCGCGCGCAGGAAGCCCTGGACGATCTCCATCTCGGAGTCCCCGGCCTCGGCGGCCGGGAGGAAGCGCTCCACCTGCCGCTCGGACTGCTGCGACACGGCGAGACCGGGGCGGGGGTCGGGGGTCATCGGCAGCTGCCCGGAGCAGCCGGCCAGGGTGAGCACCGAGGCCGCCGCGAGCAGCGCGGCCGGTCGGGTCATGAGTCGTCCTCCCTCGTGTCCAGGGCCAGCACCACGGCCGGGACCTCCGCGTCGGTCGCCGCCGAGCCCGTCGACGGCACCGGCGAGGGCTCCTCCGCGATGACGTGGGTATGCGTCCGCGGCAGCAGCAGGCGGAAGCAGGCGCCCTGCCCGGGCTCGCTGCCGACCTGCAGCCAGCCGCCGTGCACGCGGGCGTCCTCCAGGGCGATGGCCAGCCCGAGGCCCGTCCCACCCGTGGTGCGCGTGCGCGCCGGGTCGGCGCGCCAGAAGCGGTCGAAGACCTGGCGTCGTTGCTCCTCGTCCATGCCGATCCCGTGGTCCCGCACGGAGATCGACGCGACCTGCGGGGTCACCGCCACGGTGACGTCCACCGGCCGCCCCTCGCCGTGCTCGACCGCGTTGGTGAGGAGGTTACGCAGGACGCGGGAGACGCGACGTCCGTCCATGCATACCTCGACCCGCTCCTGCGGCAGGTGCAGCCGCAGCGAGGTCCCGAGGTTGTCCGCGAGGGTCCGCACCCCGTCGACCGCGGCCCGGACGGTGGGCACGATGTCCTCCTCGTGGCGCTCGACAGTGACCGCCCCGGAGTCGAACCTGCTGATCTCCAGCAGCTCGGCGAGGAGGTCCTCGAAGCGGTCCATCTCCTGGTCCAGGAGCTCGGCCGAGCGGGCGACGGGGGCGGTGAAGTCCTCCCGCGAGGCGTGCAGGACGTCCCCGGCCATCCGCATCGTCGTCAGCGGCGTGCGCAGCTCGTGGGAGACGTCGGAGACGAAGCGCTGCTGCAGCTGGGAGAGTGAGCGCAGCTCGCGGATCTGGTGCTGGATGGAGTCAGCCATGGTGTTGAAGGACGTCGCGAGCTGGGCGATCTCGTCGTTGCCGACCACCGGCAGCCGCTCGTCGAGGTGACCCAGCGCCACCTCCTGCGACGCTTGGCGACCTCCTCCACCGGTCGGGTGACCATCCTGGTCGCGAGCAGGGCGAGCCCCACGACCAGGGCGACCAGACCGAGCCCGCCGAGCAGGAAGAGCTGGCGCACGAGGTCCAGCGTCTCCTGCTCGCGCAGCAACGGGTAGACGAGCACCAGGTCGTAGGGGCCGGCGCGCAGCAGCGACACCCGTGACCCGACGACGACGGCCGCCGCCCGCTCCTCCCCCTCCTCGAGGGAGACGGGCACCACGACGACCTGCTGGTTGGCCGGGTCGGCGTCGATCGCCTCCTGCATCGAGGCCGGGATGTCCTCGGCCGCGACACCGGTCGCCATCGGTTCGACGACGCCCCGCTCGTTGCCGAGGGCCGGGAGGAGCTGCACCCGGCGGCCGTCCTCGGCCGACGGACCGCTCATCGACTGGATCTGCTCCTCGGCCAGTCCGCGCAGCCCGCTGTCGTCCCGCCGGTCGGTGGAGTCGAAGGCCCGCTGCGCCGTGGCCACCTGCTGGGACGCGTCCCGCTGGGCGCTGGCGATCGCCTGGTCCACCAGGCCCCGTGCGACCTGCTGGTAGAGCACGCTCCCGAGCAGCACCGCGAGCAGTGAGCCGAGGAGCACCGTGGAGGTGACCACACGGGCCCGCAGCGAGCCACGCCACCACTGCAGCAGCCGCCGCACCGCGGGCTGCTGCGGCGCCTCAGGGGTGTCCGGCCTTGTACCCGACGCCACGCACCGTCACCACGATCTGGGGGTTCTCCGGGTCCTTCTCGATCTTGCTGCGCAGCCGCTGGACGTGGACGTTGACCAGCCGTGTGTCCCCGGCGTGCCGGTACCCCCACACCTGCTCCAGGAGCGACTCCCGGTCGAAGACCTGGCTCGGCTTGCTGGCCAGCGCGACGAGCAGGTCGAACTCCAACGGGGTCAGCGGGATCTGCTCGCCGCCGCGGGTCACCTCGTGCCCCGCGACGTCGATGAGCACGTCGCCGACCTGCAGGCGGGTGTCGTCGCCGCTCTCGGACCGGCGCAGCCGGGCCCGGAGCCGGGCCAGCAGCTCCTGCGGCTTGAACGGCTTGACGACGTAGTCGTCGGCCCCCGCCTCCAGGCCGAGCACGACGTCCTTGGTGTCGGTGCGGGCGGTGAGCATGACCACCGGCACGCCGGACTCGGCGCGCAGCTCATGGCATACCTCGATGCCGTCCTTCGACGGGAGCATGACGTCGAGGAGCACCAGGTCGGGCCGGAACTCGCGGAACATCGGCATGGCCCGGCCACCGTCCCCGCAGGTGGCCACCTCGTAGCCCTCCTTGCGCAGCACGATGCCCAGCATCTCGGCCAGCGCCTGGTCGTCGTCGACCACGAGTACTCGAGCGCTCACGGGTTCCTCCTGCTTCCCTGCCCCTGCGCGGGGATCAGTAGCGGTAGTGCTCAGGCTTGTAGGGGCCGGCCACGTCGACCCCCAGGTAGGCAGCCTGCTCCTTGGTCAGCTCGGTGAGGTCGGCGGCGACCGAGGTCAGGTGCAGCCGCGCGACCTCCTCGTCCAGCTCCTTGCGCAGCGTGTGCACGCCGAGCGGGTAGTCCTCGATCCGGGTGTGCAGCTCGACCTGGGCCATCACCTGGTTGGCGAAGCTGGTGGACATGACGAAGCTGGGGTGGCCGGTCGCGTTGCCGAGGTTGAGCAGCCGCCCCTCGGACAGGACGATGATCGAGCGGCCCTCCACGGTGGACCACTCGTGGACCTGCGGCTTGATCTCGACCCGGCGGACGTCGGGCACCCGGGCCAGGCCCGCCATGTCGATCTCGTTGTCGAAGTGCCCGATGTTGCCCAGGACCGCCTTGTCCTTCATCGACATCATGTGGTCCACGGTGACGACGTCCTTGCAGCCGGTCGCGGTGATGACGAAGTCGGCGCTGCCGACGACGTCCTCCAGCCGGGCCACCTGGTAGCCGTCCATCGCGGCCTGCAGCGCGCAGATCGGGTCGATCTCGGTGACGATGACGCGGGCGCCCTGCCCCCGCAGCGCCTCCGCGCAGCCCTTGCCGACGTCGCCGTAGCCGCAGACGACGGCGACCTTGCCGCCGATGAGCACGTCGGTGGCCCGGTTGAGGCCGTCGATCAGGCTGTGCCGGCAGCCGTAGGTGTTGTCGAACTTGCTCTTGGTGACCGAGTCGTTGACGTTGATCGCCGGGAAGAGCAGCTCACCGGCCTCGTGCAGCTGGTAGAGCCGGTGCACCCCGGTGGTGGTCTCCTCGGAGACTCCGCCGACGCCCTCGGCGACCCGGGTCCACCGGGTGGGGTCCTGGGCCATCGTGGCGCGGACGGTCTCCAGGATGACCTTCCACTCCTCGGGATCCTCCTCCTCGGCACCCGGCACCGCTCCCTGCCGCTCCCACTCACGCCCCTTGAGCACCAGCAGCGTCGCGTCGCCGCCGTCGTCGAGGATGAGGGTGGGGCCGGTGTCTCCGGGCCACTCCATGATCCGGGTCGTGCACCACCAGTACTCCTCCAGCGTCTCGCCCTTCCAGGCGAAGACCGGGACGCCCCGGGGCTGCTCGGGCGTGCCTTCCGGACCGACGACGACCGCGGCGGCGGCCTCGTCCTGGGTGGAGAAGATGTTGCAGGAGGCCCAGCGGACGTCCGCGCCGAGCGCGACGAGGGTCTCGATGAGCACAGCGGTCTGGACGGTCATGTGCAGCGAGCCGGCGATCCGGGCGCCCGCCAGCGGCTGGTCGCGGGAGAACCGCTCGCGCAGCGCCATCAGGCCGGGCATCTCGTGCTCGGCCAGGCGGATCTGGTGGCGGCCCTGCTCGGCGAGCGACAGGTCGCGGACCTGGTGCTCCAGCTCCGTGCCGGTGGTCGTCATCGTGTCGGGCATGCCCGCCATGCTACGTGGCGTCCCCGACGTCGCCGGGGACGGTGAGGCCGAGCAGCGCGTTCTCGAGGACCTCGGAGAGCGCGGGGTGGATCCAGTACTGCCCCCGCGCCAGCTCGTGCGCGGTGACGTCGGGGCCCAGGCTGAGGGCCTGGATGGCGGGCTGGACGAGGGTGCTCGCGTGCGCCCCGAGGCAGTGGACGCCGAGCAGCCGGCCGGTGGCGGCGTCGCCGACCGCCTTGAGGATGCCGGTCGTGTCCTCCATCGCCCAGCCGTAGGCGGTGTCGCCGTAGCGCTGCACCTTGGTCGTGACGTCGTAGCCCTGCTCCCGCGCCTCCTCCTCGCTCAGGCCGACCGTCGCCACCTGCGGGTGGCTGAAGATGGCGGCGGGCACGAAGCGGTGGTCGAAGGGCCGCAGCTCGTCCGGGCGCGCCAGGTTGTGCGCGACGACCCGCGCCTCGTGGTTGGCGACGTGCTTGAGCTGGTGCTCGGACGAGGCGTCCCCGAGCGACCACACACCGGTCACGTCGGTGCGACCGAAGCGGTCCACGACGACCCTGCCGTCGTCGTGGGTCCGCACGGCCGTGCGCTCCAGCCCGAGGTCGTCGGTGTTGGGCGCGCGTCCGGTGGCCACGAGGAGCGTGTCACCGGTCACGACCGAGCCGTCGGAGAGGCGCAGCTCGATGCCGGCCTCGTCCTGCCGGGCGTCGACGGCCTCCACCCCGGTGCGGACGTCCCACCGGGCGCGGGCCAGGTCGGTGTAGGCCGCCGCGATCTCGCGGTCCAGCACCCGCAGCAGCCCGTCGCTGCGGTTGACGATGGTCAC
The DNA here is from genome assembly GCF_001942225.1 of Serinicoccus sp. CUA-874. Lineage (NCBI taxonomy): Bacteria > Bacillati > Actinomycetota > Actinomycetes > Micrococcales > Ornithinimicrobiaceae > Serinicoccus > Serinicoccus sp. CUA-874. The sequence goes on from NZ_MKJZ01000037.1 coordinate 83,538, forward strand.
CGCGACACCCAGGGCGGAGAAGATGTGCGCGAACTCCGCGGCGATGACACCGCCGCCGAGGACGACCAGGCGCTCGGGCAGCTCCTCGAGGCGCATGACCGTGTCGGAGGTCTCGAAGGGCACGCCGGAGGCCCGGATGACCTCCGGCACCACCGGGCTCGCACCGGTGGCGATGACGATCTGCTCACCGCTGATCCGGTGCACCGACCCGAGCGCGTGCTCGCCGCCGTCATGGGTGATCTCCACCTCGAGCTCGTGGTCCCCCACGAAGCGGGCGTGGCCGAGGTAGGCCTCGGTGTGCTCGCCGGTGACCCGGTAGTCCCGGCCGCCGTCGCTGATGGGGTCGATCCGCCCGAAGACGCGGTCGCGGATGTCGGCCCACCGGACCTGGTCCAGCGTCGCGTCGATCCCGAAGCGGGCGGCGTCGCGGATGGTCGTGGCGACCTCGGCGGCATACACGAACATCTTGGTGGGGATGCAGCCCACGTTGAGGCAGGTGCCGCCGAAGACGCCCCCCTCGACGATCGCGATGCGTCGCCCCTGCAGCTCCGGCGTCACGAGCGAGTTGCCCGAGCCCGTGCCGATGATGACCAGGTCGTAGTGGGAGGTGTCGCTCACCCGACCAGCGTAGATCGCCGAGGGAGAACGTCAGCCCAGGGTCCTGCTCTCGTACATGTGTTCGAGTAGGATGAAGCTGCCAGCTCGTCGCAGGGGCAGCGCCACCACCGGCTCAAGACCCTCGGACTCGCCACCGCCAGCATCAACCGGCTCCGCGACCTGATGTGGACGACTCTGCTCGACCGCACCACCACGACCCGCACCCACGACTACCGGCACTACCAGGCACCCCCCACCCCGTCGCGACGGCCGGGACCACCGGGCGGGGGACACCTCTGCCCGTCAGGCGCCCGATCCTGACGACCAGCGCGACCCTTCTGACGGGCACCGGACGGACGTGCCAGGGCTCAGCGCTGCAGCTCTTCCAGGATCGCCGCGAGCCCGTCCCACACCTCGACGAAGGTGGTGGACAGCGGGGATAGCCCGAGCCGTAGGCCGTCCGGGGAGCGGAAGTCGGGGATCACCCCGCGATCCCACAGCCGGGGGTAGATCTCCTCGAAGGCCGGGTGGCGCAGCGTCAGGTGGCCCCCGCGACGGGCGTGCTCGCGCGGGCTGGCGACCACCACCCCCAGCTCCTCCGGCCAGCTCTCCACCACGGACCAGGCGAGGTCGGTGAGCGCCAGACTCTTGGCCCGGACCGCCTCGATGCCGGCCTCGGCCAGCATCTGCGCGCCCAGCCGCACCGGCACCATCCCCACGATCGGCGGGGTGCCGCTCACGAGTGCCCGGATGCCGGCAGCCGGCTGGTAGCCCTGCTCCATGAGGAAGGGATCACGGCGGCCCATCCACCCCTGGATCGGCTGCTGCAGCGTCGCCAGGTCGTGGTGGCGCCGGGCCAGGTAGGCGTGCGCCGGTGCCCCCGGCCCGCCGTTGAGGTACTTGTAGTCGCACCCCACGGCCGCGTCCCACCCCCACGCGTCAGCGCGCACCGGCACGGACCCGGCGCTGTGGCAGGTGTCCCAGAGCACCAGCGCCCCGGCCTCGTGGGCCACCCGGGTGATGGCCTCGGCATCGGCGACGAAGCCGGACCGGTAGGCCACGTGCGAGACGAGGACCACACCGGTGCGCTCCCCCACGACCTCTCGGACCTGGCCCTCGCGCACCCCCGACGCCGGGTCGGCCTCGATCCACCGCAGCGTGAGACCACGCTCCGCCGCGATCCCCTCGGCGACGTAACGGTCGGTCGGGAAGTTGTCGGTGTCGAGCACCAGCTCGGTGCGCCCCGGGTCGACGGCGAGCTGGTGGTCGACGAGGGCGCGGAGCACCTTGTAGAGCAGCACCGTGGTCGAGTCGGCGACCACGGTCTGGCCGGGGGCCGCCCCCAGCGCGGCGGACCCGACGAGATCCCCGACCTGCTCGGGCCACCCCATCCAGCCCTCGTCCCAGGACCGGATGAGGCGCGTGCCCCACTCGTCCCGGACGAAGGAGGCCATCGCCTCCGCGGCCCCCGCCACCGGTCGCCCCAGCGAGTTGCCGTCGAAGTAGGCCACCACACCGTCGGCGCGCTCGAATCGCTCGGCATAGGCGGCCAGCGGGTCCTGGTCGTCCAGCCGTGCGGCCCTCTCCCGCGACGGTGCCTGCTCAGCCACGTCCGTCACCCCCGTGGTAGCCCTCCGGCGTGACGTCCTGGATGGCCGAGCGCACGTCATAGAGCTCGGGGAAGAACGTCAGCTCCAGCGCCCGGCGGAGGAAGGGAACACCGCTGGATCCCCCGGAGCCCCGCTTGCTCCCGATGATGCGCTCCACCGTCTTGAGGTGGCGGAAGCGCCATACCTGGAAGTTGTCCTCGAGATCCACCAGCTCCTCGGCCGTCTCGTACTCCGCCCAGTGCTCCTGCGGGTCGGCGTAGATCCGGCTGAGGGCCGCCACGACCCCCTCGTGCGCCTGGTACGGCTCGGACACGTCCCGGGTCAGCACCTCCTCCGGGACGGGGTGCCCGCGCCGCGCCAGCCAGGCGAGCACCTCGTCGTAGAGGCTGGGCTCGTGCAGCAGCCGCTCCAGCTCGGCGTGCTGCTCCTCGTCGTGGGCGAAGACCGGCAGCATCGCCGCGTTCTTGTTGCCGAGCATGAACTCGACGGCGCGGTACTGCCAGCTCTGGAACCCGGATCCGGTGGCGAGGAAGGCCCGGAACTGCGCGTACTCGCTGGGCGTGAGCGTCGCCAGGACCGACCACTGCTCGGTCATGGAGGCCTGGATGTGCTTCACCCGGGCGATGCGCTTGAGCGCCTGCCGGTGGTCGTCGGCCGCCAGCAAGGACCGAGCACTGGTCAGCTCGTGGATGACCAGGCGCAGCCAGAGCTCGGTCGTCTGGTGCTGGATGATGAAGAGCAGCTCGTCGTGCTGCGGCGGGGTCGCACGAGGGTGCTGCGCCGAGAGCAGGGTCGGCAGGTCGAGGTAGGCGCCGTAGGACAGGTTCTGCCCGAAGTCGCGCTCGATCCCCTCCTCGAGGTCGCGTCGGGAGCGGGTGTGCCGGGTGATCGGGTCGAGATCGGGCCCGGCGTCGTCGGTGCTTCCCGGCATCTGGCTCACCGCGTCCGGTCCCTGAGGTCGGCGACGTGCGGGGACACCGAGGGGTCCAGCCCCAGCCCGATCGCCAGGTAGGTCGCCGCGAAGTCCAGGGCGGCGACGTGGTCGGCCAGCCGCACCACCGGTGCGCCGTCCTCGGCCTGCACCTCCATCACCCGCGCCCCGGCCTCGCGCGCCGTGGTGAGCACGGCGTCGGTGAGCGCCTCGGCCTGCACCGACTCCGGCGTCGCCGGCGACACCGGCGCGTCCCGCAGCATGAGCAGCCCGAGGCGCGGCGGCGCCGGGCCGTCCAGGTAGGGATCGGCGAAGATGTCGTCGCCGCCGCGGCCGGCCGCCGGGCCACGCGGGCGCTCCATCAGCTCCCCCTCCGGCTCGGCGAAGTGGTGCGGCTCCCAGCCCGAGGTGTCGATGTCGCCGAGACGGATCCGGGCGTCGTCGTAGGTCCCCGCCCGTCGCCCGCCGATCGCGGTGTAGGGCCCGTCGAAGCACGCGACGATCCCGCTCGCGGCGTCCGGGAGCTCACCGAAGGTCGCCGGGATGCGGGCGGTCCGGGCCAGCATCGAAGCGGCGCGCGCCGCGGCGACCCCGCCGAGCGGCCCGTCCCCGAGCACGACCGGCACCGTCTCGGCGAGCTGGACGGCGAGGATCTTGGCTGGGTTGACGAAGGCGTCGGAGGACGGCCGGAACTGCTCGGCACGGTGGTCCAGCCGCTCGGCGACAGCCCGCACCACGTCGGCCGGGGCGTCCAGCAGGCCCAACCGGTCGGCACCGATGAGCACCGGGGCGAGCAGCGTCCACAGCGCCGTCCGCGAGCTCGTGCGTCCGCCGGAGCCGACCCCGACGTGCACCCCGCGGGCGCTGCGGCAGACCTGCGCCAGCGGCGAGTCGTCGGCGCCCACGGTCAGCAGCATCGCGCCCCGGCGGGCCGCCTCGGCCGCCACGGCCAGCGGTCCCGGTGCCCGACCGGAGAGCGAGACCGCCACCACGAGGTCGAGCGGCCCGACCCAGCCCGGCAGCGGGAGGTTGCGCCGCGCCTGCACCGGCACCGGCGACCCCGGCTCCGCGAGCAGCTCGAGCACATCGGCCACGATGGAGGACCCGCCGATCGCCGCCACCAGCACCGAGCGCGGCCGCTCGGTGCTGGCCAGCCGGTCGATGCCGGCCTCGTCGGCCAGCGTCATCGCCTCGCGCACCTGCGCCCCGGCGCTGGCGAGGGCGCGCAGGGTGTCCCGCGAGTCCTTGCGCTGCAGCTCCTCCTGGTCGTCGAGGAGCGCTTCGTCGATGTAGGGCATACCCGCTCTCCTCAGGATCTGTCGGCGACCGTGACGACCACCGCGTCGTCGGCGAGCAGCACCGGTATGCCCTCCCGCCACGGGTACCGCCGCCGCGCCCGGGACCCTCGCAGTCCTCGGCGCACTGCAGCGCGGGCTCCCCCTGCTCGTCGGTCACGTCGACCAGCTCGTGGCGCCCCACGGGGCAGCGCAAGATGCTGCGCACCCACGGGTCGAACTCCGGTCGTGCCATCGCGTCAGTCCTCCTGCTCCACCACGGCCAGGACGGCGTCCCGGACCTGCTCCATCCTCGCACCGTCGCGCGCCTCGACGGTGAGCCGCATCACCGGCTCGGTGTTGCTGGACCGCAGCGAGACCCACCAGAAGGCCCCGCTGCCCTCGTCCTGCCGGACGAGCAGGCCATCGGTGTCGTCGACCCTCGCCCCCCGGTCGAGCGCCCACCGTCGCACCCGCTCGGCCGCGGCGGCCGGGTCCGGGACCCGGAGGCTGATCTCCCCGGACGCGGCGTAGGGGTCGAGCTCCCCGAGGATCGCCGAGACCGGGCGCTGCTGCTCGCTCACGGCGGCGAGCAGGTGGAGCACCGCGAGCAGGCCGCTGTCGGCGGACCAGAAGTCGCGGAAGTAGTAGTGACCGGAGTGCTCCGCCCCGAAGACGGCGGCCTGCGCGGCCATCGCGGCCTTGACGAAGGTGTGGCCGACGCGGCAGGTCACCAGCCGTGCGCCGCTCGCCGCGACGCCCTCCTCCACGGCCCGCGGCAGGATCGACCCGTGCACGACCGTGACGTCGCCCGGGTCACGCCCGGCCGCCACCTCCCGCGCGACCAGCCGCCGCGCGAGGAGCGCGGTCACCGCCCCGGACGGCACCTGCCGGCCCCGCTCGTCGACGACGAAGACCCGGTCCGCGTCGCCGTCGAAGGCCAGGCCCAGGTCCGCGCCACGGGCGCGCACCGCCTCCTGCAGCTCCCGCTGGTTGGCCGGGTCGAGCGGGTTCGCGTCGTGGTGCGGGAAGGAGCCGTCCAGCTCGAAGTGGAGCGGGTCGAGCCGCAGCGGCGACCCCTCGGCGCCCAGGACCGCGGGCACGGTGTGCCCCGCCATCCCGTTGCCGGCGTCCACGACGACGTGCAGCGGACGGATCCCGCCCAGGTCGACCAGCGAGTGCAGATGGGCGGCGTAGTCCGCGAGCAGGTCCACCTCCTGCCGCCGCCCCGCCGAGGCCGGGGCCGTGAGCTGGTGCAGGTCGCCGCGGTCCAGCAGCCACTGCGCGAGGTCCCGGATCTCGGCCAGCCCGGAGTCCCGCCCGACGGGCGCGGCGGCCGCCCGGCACAGCTTGATCCCGTTGTAACCGGCAGGGTTGTGGCTCGCCGTGACCATCGCCCCCGGCAGGTCGCGGGTGCCGCTGGCGTGGTAAAGACCGTCGGTGGAGCAGAGCCCGATGTCCGTCACGTCCACGCCCTGCTCGAGGACCCCGCCGGCGAAGGCGTCGGCGAGCTCCGGGGAGGTTGCGCGCATGTCGCGGCCGAGCACGATCCCGGCGTGCCCCTCGGGACGGACCACCACCTGTGCGAAGGCGGAGCCCAGCGCTCGTGCCGTCCCTGCGTCGAGCTGCTCGGGGACCAGCCCACGCACGTCGTAGGCCTTGACGACCGCGGCGACCTCGACCACGAGCAGGTTCCGTGGCCCGTCAGCGGTCGCGCAGCACCCGCAGGTGTCCGCGCCGGGCGATCTCGGTCACGGTCGCGCCCTCGTGCGGGCTCTGCGGGGAGTCAACCCGGACGATGGTGCCGCGGTGCTCGCGCACCGCGTCGGCCAGCGCCGCGAGGTCGTCCACCGGCGGGCGGGGCTCTCCCTCGGGCAGCTCCAGCCGCACGACGTCCCAGCCGCGGGGCGCGGTGAGCCGGGTCGCGTGCTCCTCGCACAGGTCGTAGCTGTGGGGCTCGGCATACGTCGCCAGCGGCCCGAGCACCGCGGTCTGCTCCGCGTAGACGTAGGTGAGCGTCGACGTGGCGGGGCGGACGCACGCCGTCTTGGAGCACTGGCGAGTCAGGGTCACGCCCGACACTCTAGGCGCCCCCGCCCACGATCCCGTGGTGCCACCCCGACCGGGCGCCGCCCCTGGTGATCTATCGTCGCGCCATGGCCACGCACCGGGACCGCCGCGGACGGGGGGTCCGCGGACCTCTCGCCTGGCCTCGGGTGCCGGCCATGAGCAGCCGGCGCGACCGGTTCGACGAGCTGGTGCTCGATGCCGCCGAGACGGTCGAGCAGCGCTGGGGCAGCCCGCTGGGCCTGGAGCTGGCGGTGGAGGAGGTGCCGCCCTCCGACCCCGCGCCCTGGGAGCACGACGTCGCGCTCGGCCGGTTGTTCCCGGCGCAGGGGGGTATGCCGGCGCGGCTGGTGGTCTACCGCCGCCCGGTGCTGCACCGGGCCGCGGACGAGGTCGAGCTGGGCGCCCTCGTCACCGAGGTGGTCGTCGAGCAGGTCGCCCGGATGCTGGGGCGCGACCCCGAGGACCTGGTGTGAGGCGCCTCAGGGCACGACGCGGCTGACGCCGGTCACCTCGCGGGACCACGGGACGGCCGCCAGGACGGCCGCCGCCCGGTAGGGGCCGAGGTCGTCGGACCCGGTGAGGTGCACGGCCGCGGCGACGACGCCGGTGCCGCCCTCCTCGGCCGGCCGGACCCAGACGCCCCGCACGTCCGGGGCCAGGGGGAGCAGCGCCGTCGAGTCGTTGCCCAGCTCGAGGGTCTCCACCCGGGTGCTCCCGTCCGCCGAGCGCAGCAGCACGTCGACCACTGTGGCGTCGAGGACCGCGACGGACAGCGACGTCTCGGCCCCTGGCACCGCAGCACGGTCGGGCAGGCCGATCCCGACGGGTTGCGTGGCCGGGCCGGCTGCGGGCACCCAGGCCAGCTCGCCGGCGGGTCGGACCAGTGGCTGCTCCTGGTCCTGCGGCGAGCCGGTGGCGGTGGCCCCGTCCGGTGCGGCGGTCGCCGTGGCGGCCTCACCGTCCGTCGTCTCCTGCTCCGCGACCTCCTGGTCCACCGGCTCGTCGCCGGAGGGCGCGAGCCGGACCTGCAAGGACGCGGTGACCGGGTGGTCCGAGCGCACCCGGAGGCCGACCGCACCCTCGGGCAGCTCGTCGAGAGGGAGGTCCGTGGTGGTGCCGGCGGCGACGCGGACGGCGGAGGTTCCCGGTGTCGCGGCGCCGTCCTCGGTGAGCGCACCGAGCTCGACCACGGCGTCCGCCTCCGGCGCGAGCAGCCGCAGCACCGTCTCCGTCCCGTCCGCACCGACGTCCGGCAGGGGTGGGATCACCAGGTCACGGGCCGCCTCGGCGCTCGGGCCGGTCACATCCACGCCCAGGTCGGTCGTGCCCTCGCGCGAGGTGTCCACGAGGTGCGCGGTCACCGGTCCACCCTCGGCGGCGACGTGGACGGCCGGTGCGGCGGTCCCGGGCGCCAGGGCGTCCAGTGGGCGGACGAGCCGGCCGCCGGCGGGGACGACCAGTCCGGAGGCACCGGTGGCCTCGACCGGCCCCTCGGCGCCGTGCACCTCCAGATCGACGCGCACCGGGTCGGTGCCGGGGTTGGTGAGCACGACCTGCTCGGTGCGACCGGCTGCGGCGTCACCGCCGAGCAACCAGTGCTCCGCAGCGGCCGCAGCGCACCCCACCAGGGCGGCTCCCCTCGCCCCGCTCCCGGTGCCGACCGACAGGTGACCCCCCACGAGGCCGGGGGCACCGGGCCCGGTCGCGGTCAGCAGCGACGTGGCGTCCTCGGCCGGTGGGGTCTCGGCGACCTCCTGGTCCGCGCGCAGCTCCAGCACGTCCGACCCGGCCGACCCCGCCACCGGCGACAGCGTGGCCGATCGCTGCCCGGTGGGCTGCTCGGCGAAGAGCTCGGGCGGTGCGAGGGCCGCCGCGCTCGCCCCCGGCGAGCCGCTGACCCCGGCGCACGCCAGCCGTGCCTCCTCGACCAGGACCGGCTGGTCGCCACCATCGGCGGTCTCGGTGTCGGCGGCCGTCGACACGAGGCTCTGCCCACCGTCGCTGCCCGGCCCCCAGGCGCCGACCTGGACGCTGCCCCAGGTGAGCAGCCCGAGTGCCAGCAGGCCGGAGCCAAGTCGCACCCAGGCACCCCGTCGGGGCGCGGCGCCGCTGCCGGTGTCCGTGTCGCTCACGACTCCTCCTGCGGCTCGTGGGTGCCAGGGGTCGCCGCGTCCTGGGCCTCGTCCTCGGCCTCGTCGGTCCGCCCGACCGGGAGCGCCAGGAAGGCCGTCACGACTGCGACGGCGAGGGCCAGCAGGTGCCAGGGCAGCCCGGGGGTGGGCAGGGTGACCTCGATGGTGTGCCGCCCGGCGGGCAGGCTCGTCCGCGATCCCTCGAGGTCCAGCTCGTCGCCGTCGACGGTGAGCTGCGCGACCTCGGCCCAGCCGGCCACCTCGGCGACGAGCAGCGAGCCTCCCGACGGCACGTCGACGCGGCCCGCGGCCTGCCCGTGCGGACCGGTGCTGGGCAGCACCTCGACGGTCGCGCCGTCGGCGTCGACCACGCGCGTGCGTCCCGGGTCGCCCTCGACCATCCGCCACAGGACGCTGCCCTCGGGGCTGGAGACCCGCGCCAGACCGGCGACCCGGTCCAGGTCGTCGGCCGCGGGATGGGTGTCCGACGCCTCGAGCTCGACGTAGCCCACGCCGAGGCCGAGCAGCTCCTGGCGTGCCTGGTCCGACGAGGCACCCCCGACGAGGGCCTGGACCGCCTGCTCGACCTGCCCCGGGCCGGCGACGCCCCGCGCGAGGTCGGCGGTCCGGTCACGCAGGATGCGGGTGGCCTCCGGCTCGCTGCCCCGCAGGTCGACGAGCAGGCCGCCCTGCTCCGGGGTGAGCAGCAGCGTGCGCAACGCCTCGGGTCCTCGGGCCTGCTCGGCGGCGACCGGCGGGAGCGGCTCGGTGGCGACCGTGAGCCCGGGGGTGACCCGGCTGCTCAGGACGGTCCATCCCGCGGCGACCACGGTGGCGGCGAGCACGACCACCGCGCCCGTCGAGGCCAGCGCCCGGGCCGGCACCCGCAGGACCCTCCCCCGGCGGGTCGCCAGGAGGTCCTCGACCAGCGAGGCGGCGGCGAGGAGCAGCGCGGCGCCACCGAAGGACAACAGGGTCCCCGGCCAGGCCGAGACCACCGAGCCGGCCTCGGAGTGCCCGACGGGGAGCACGCCCAGCGAGGTGCGCACCGCGACCTGCGCCAGGACGAGGGCGACGATGCCGACGGCGACGAGCACGCCTGCCCGCCGGCCGCCGTCGCCCGGCCGCAGCAGCGCGGCCAGCGCCGCCAGCCAGAGCGGCACCTGCAGCCACAGCAGGAGGCCGTCGAGCCCGGAGGGGTCGACGCCGGCAGGGTGGAGCAGGAGCAGCTGCCAGGCGTCGGGCGTCGCGGGCAGCCGGGGGGTGGCGGAGGTCGCGCCGGCTCCCCCCAGGAGCTGGACCGGCCCGGCCAGCAGGCTCGGCCACCAGGGCAGCAGCAGCACCCACGGCAGGATCGCGACGACCGCGCCGCGCCACCGGGCGCTCCCCCGGCCCACGCCGAGGACCAGCAGCCCGGCCACGGTCCCCAGCACGAGCACGAGCGGCACCCACTGCGCGGCGATCGCGAGGCCGAGGGCGGTGCCGAAGGCCGCCGCGGCCCTGCGGACCCCGCGGGACCGGTCGCTGACGACGAGGATGCCGGTCACGAGCAGCGGCGCGAGGACGTGCACCACGGCCGGTCCCACCCTCCCCTGGGACGTCGCGACGACGAGCGCCGGCGCCAGGGCCCAGCCCAGCGCGAGCACCGCCCGGACCCAGCGTCGCCGGGTGCTCCGACGCAGCGCGAGGTATGCCGTGAGGACGCTCAGCACCGGCGCGGCGGCGAGCAGCCAGGCCAGGGCGGGCCCGGCCGTGGTCGGCCCCGCACCGGGCAGGAGGCCGAGGAGCCGGGACAGGACCGTCGCCTGCGGCAGCCACGCCGGGGCGGGGTCGTGGTGACCGAGACCGGCGCCCCGCCAGCCGTCCACCGCGGCGGACCACAGCCCGGCGGCGTCCGTGGCGGCGACCCCCAGCTGTCCCCCGGACAGGCCGACGCCCGCGAGGTCGAGACCGGCCGGGGAGAGAGCACCTCGCCCCATCCAGGCGGTGACTGCCGCCACGATCAGGAGGGCGAGCGCCAGCGGCCAGCTCCACCTCCCCGACCGACGGCCCTCGCCGACCGCGTCGTCGAAGTCGTCGGAGACCGGACCGGTACGCAACGCCTCGGTCCGCGGCAGTGGCGCGCCCGAGCCGCGTCGGGAGCGCGGGTCGAGGGCCTCGCCCACCGTGTCCACGGTCGCGCGCCAGCCCGTCGCACGGGGCTCGTGCAGACCCGCGAGGTCGCGGGGCGCCACCCGTCGGCGGCGGCGGAACCGCCGCCGCGCGGACCACCCGCGCCCCGGTCGCAGCACCGCCCGGACATCCGCCCACTCCCCGGCGGCCTCGGCGGGGCGCTTGACGAGGAGCAGGAGCAGCGCGGCGGCCAGGCTGGTGACGAGGACGCCCAGCGCGCGCCAGGGGGCCGCCCAGAACGAGCCACGGGCCAGGGCCACCTGGCGCACCCTGGCGCGGGTCACCAACGGGTCGACGACGCCCAGCCCTGCCTCGCCCTGCCGGACGACGGCCTCGGGCGCGACGACCGTCCGGTGACCGGCGAGGTGGGCCCGCCAGCCCAGGTCGAGCCCGTCGACACCGTCCTGCGCGAAGGCCGGGTCGATCCCGCCGACCTCCTGCAGCACCCGGGCCTGGACGAGGGCCCCGCTCAGCGGAACTCCGAGGACGTCCTGACGCAGGTCCAGCTGGCCCTGGTCGACGAGGGCGGCGCGGGTGGGGTCGACGACCCGGCCGGCCGGCGTGACGCGGTGACCGAGCGAGCGCAGCAGCCGCGGCTGGTCGGCGCGCACGAGCTTGGGGCCGACGACGCCGACCCGGCTGCTGCGCCGGACCGCGGCGGTGAGGGCGGCCAGCGCCTCCGGCTCAGGCCGGGCGTCGGCGGTGAGGAACCAGATCCAGTGCCCCGGCTGGTCCGGTAGGACGTCCAGGGCGGTGCGGACGGCCGCCACCCGGTCCTGCTGCGGGTGGGAGCGGACGCTCAGCGGCAGACCCAGCTCCCGGGCCAGGTCCTGGAGCGCGGCCACCGGTCCCCCCTCGGGGTCGGGATGCAGCAGCAGCACCCGTTGCGGTCGGCGGCGGCCGGCCGCGACGGCGCGCAACGACCCGGCCAGCTCGTCCTCGCCGTCCCCACCACCCGCCGGGAGGTCCACCGGCAGGAGCACGAGCGAGACGTCGTCGACAGCGGCGCGACCACCGGCACGGGGTCGCTGCGGGAGCGACTCGTCGGGGTGCGTGGGAATCGCTGCGACCGGCGCGTCCGGACCCTGCCCGGCGACCGGCGTGCGTCGGGTGCTCAGACCGCGCGCTTCTTCAGCTTGCGCCGCTCACGCTCGGACAGTCCTCCCCAGATGCCGAAGCGCTCGTCGTGGCCGAGCGCATACTCCAGGCACTCGGCCCGCACCTCGCACCCGACGCAGACCTTCTTGGCCTCGCGGGTGGACCCGCCCTTCTCGGGGAAGAAGGCCTCCGGGTCGGTCTGCGCGCACAGGGCACGCTCCTGCCAGTTCATCTCCTCGGTGTCATCGATACCGTGCATCAACGACATCAGCTCCAGCTCGTGCATGGCTCCTCCTCGACCTCTCGCCTACACACTTCTCGCCGGCCGCGCACCCCGCCGGCTCGCCCCGGCAGCAGATGGCAACACCTGAATTACACGCGTGTCATCCGCCATAGTCAACCCCGGATCTGCTACAACCTGCCCCGGCACCGACAATGGGGGCATGCAGATCACCGTTCTGGCCGGCGGCGTCGGCGGCGCCCGCTTCGTCCGCGGCCTCCTGTCGCACCTGGCGACCCGCGAGGCCCCGGAGCCGACCACGGTGACCGTCATCGGCAACACCGGCGACGACATCACGCTGGTCGGGCTGCGGGTCTGCCCGGACCTGGACACGCTGCTCTACACCCTCGGGGGCGGCGTGGACGAGGACCAGGGCTGGGGCCGGGCCGGGGAGAGCACGCGGGTCGCCGACGAGCTGGGGACCCTCGGGGTGGGGCCGGACTGGTTCACCCTCGGCGACCTGGACCTCGCCACCCACCTGGCGCGCAGCCGCTGGCTGGCCCAGGGCCTGACGCTCAGCGAGGTGACGGGCCGGCTGGCGCAGCGGTGGGGCCTGCCCGAGCGGGGGGTGCGGCTCCTGCCGGCGACGGACACCCCGATCGAGACCCACGTGGTGGTCGACGACGACGCCGGGGGCGAGCGGGCCATCCACTTCCAGGAGTGGTGGGTGCGGCATGGCGCGTCGCTGCCGGCGCGGCGCTTCTCCGTCGCCGGGCTGGGCGGGGCCACCGCCGCCCCGCACGTGCTCGACGCGGTGCGCGGGGCCGACCTCGTCCTGCTGCCCCCGAGCAACCCGGTCGTCTCGATCGGCATCATCCTCGGCGTCCCCGGCATCCGGGAGGCGGTGCGCGGCACCCGCGCCCCGGTCGTGGGGGTCAGCCCGCTGCTCGGCGGTCGCCCGGTCCGCGGTCACGCCGACGCCTGCCTCGCCCCGTTGGGGGTCGAGGTGAGCGCGGCCGGGGTCGCGGGGCTCTATGCCGACTTCCTCGACGGGTGGCTGGTCGACGACGCGGACGCCGATGCGCGGTATCCCGCCGGGGTGCGGATCGGCTCGCTGGACCTGCTCATGCGGGACGGCGCCGGTGCCGCCCGGCTGGCCGGCGCCGCCCTCGACCTCGGGCAGGAGCTGGCCGGCACCCCCGTGCCCGCGGGCCGGGACCGGAGGTGAGCCCCGCCCCGACCCCCGGCACGGTGCGGGTGATCCCCCTCCCCGGGCTCCCCGAGGTGGCCGCCGGTATGGATCTGGCCGCCGCCCTCGCCGGCGCGTCGCGCGTGCCGGCGGGCTGCGCGACGGCGACGTCCTGGCGGTGTCGAGCAAGCTGGTCTCCAAGGCGCTCGGGCTGCGCGTCGGCGCTCCGGCCGACCGCGAGGACGTCGTCGCCGCCCAGAGCGTGCGGGTGGTGGCCGAGCGGCTCACGCCGGCCGGGGTGACGCGGGTGGTCGAGTCCGTGGCCGGCCCGGTCCTGGCCGCCGCGGGGGTGGACGCGAGCAACACCGGCCCCGAGGGCGGGCTGCTGCTGCTCCCCCCGGATCCGGACGCCGTGGCCCGCGACCTGCACGCCGCGCTGCGTCGGACCCCCGGCGCGGCGGCCCGCTTCGGCCTGCTCCTCACCGACACCGCCGGCCGCCCGTGGCGCGAGGGTCAGACCGACCTGGCGGTGGGGGCCTGCGGCATGCGGGTCCTGGAGGACCTCCGCGGCGGCGAGGACGCCGACGGTCGGCCGCTGTCGGTCACCAGCCGCGCGGTCGCCGACGAGCTCGCCGCTGCCGCCGACCTCGTCAAGGGCAAGGCCTCCGGCACCGGGGCGGCCCTGGTCCGGGGACTGCCGGAGCTCGTGCTCGGCACCGGTGCGGACGGGGACGGCGGGTCGGGCGACGCCGCCGCTGCCGGCGCACGGTCCCTGGTGCGCACCGGCCCCGGCGACTGGTTCGCGCTCGGGCACCGCGAGGCGCTGCGCTCGGCCCTCGGTGCGCCTCCGGGCAGCCCGGCCGCCGCGGAGGTCGGCCTCCCCTCGGTGGTGCCCGAGAGCGGGGCGGCACGCACCGCGCGAGCGACCCGGCTGGCGCTGCTGGGTCTGGCCGCCGACCACCGGGTCGAGGTGCAGGGCTCCGTCGACGAGGGACTCGTCGTCCGCGCCGAGGACCCCGTGCTGGCCGGCCGCGTCGCCACGCGGCTCGAGCTCGCCCTGGCCGCGGAGGACCTGTCGGTGCGAGTCAGCGTGGTCAGCGGCCCCGGGACCGACTGACCGGCAGGTGCCCCCGCGGTGCCATCCGCGGCCCCCGCCGTGGACGGCCGGCACCCGAGAGCTCCAGCAGCCGCTGCACCCGGTAGCGGTGACCGGCATACGGGGCAAGCAGCTCGACCAGGCCGTGGTCGTCGACCGTCTCGCCGGTGAGGGCATACCCGATGTTGGCCGCGACGTGGTAGTCGCCGAAGGAGACCGCGTCGGCGTCCCCGAGGGCGCGCTGCGCGGTCTCGGCGGCCGTCCAGACCCCGACCCCCGGGACGGCGGTCAGCCGGGCCCGCGCCCGGGAGGAGCTCATCCCGACGCACTCCTCCAACCGTGCCGCCACCTGCACGACCCGGGCGACGGTGTCCGCGCGCTGCGGGCTGACCCCGGCGCGCAACCACTCCCAGGACGGTATGCCCGACAGCGTCGGCACCGAGGGCGGCACCCGCAGGCGCAGCGCGGCCCCGGGGCCCGGCGCGACGTCCCCGAAGCGCTGGACCACGCGCCGCCACCCGGAGAAGGCCTCCTGGCCGGTGACCTTCTGCTCGACCACGGCCGGGACGAGGCACTCCAGGACCAACCCGGTCCGGGGCGTCCGCCACCCCGGATGCCGGCGGAGGGCGTGGGCCACCGGCGCGTGCACCGGCACGAACCCCTCGTCGTCGTCCCCCTCGCCGAGCATCCCCGGCAACCCGTCCAGCAGCCACTCCGCTCCCGGCCCCCAGGCCTGCGCCGCGACCGGGGAGTCGGGGGCCCGGCGAGCCAGCCGCAGGGTCGCCGCGCCGGTCGCGCCCGCACCCCGCGCCACAGCTCGCCGTCGACCACGCGCCAGCACGGGTCCCCGGCACCGCGCCGCAACGTGCCCCAGGTCGCGGCGACGTCCAGCGGGCGCGCCGGACGCCAGACACGGTGCCGGGCGGTGCTCACGAGGGAGCAGCCTGCCCCGCTCCTCGCCCCCCGCGCAACAGCACCCACTACCGTGGCCCCCGTGCCGCAACCCTCCGCGATCCTGAGCCAGGCGGTCGCCGCCGACGCGACCCGCCCTGCCCTCACCTTCTACGACGACACCCCCGGGGCCCCGGCGAGCGCATCGAGATCTCCCGCAAGGTGCTGCGCACCTGGGTGTCCAAGGCCGCCAACGCACTGCAGGAGGGGCTGGACATCCAGCCGGGCTCGGTGGTCCTGGTGGACCTGCCCGCCCCGCACTGGCGCCTGGCCTACTGGGCCCTCGCCGTCTGGTCCGTCGGGGCCACCCTCACGGTGGACACGCACGAGGGCGCCGACGTGCTCGTCACCGACGACCCGGACAGCGAGGTCGCCGGCGACTGCGACGAGGTCGTGGCGGTGGCCCTGCCCGCCCTGGCGCGGGCCTTCGACGGCGAGCTGCGCTCCGGCGTCATGGACGAGGCGGCCGAGCTGGCGAGCTACGCCGACGACTTCACCGCGTGGGACGAGGCCGAGGCGGAGGACACCGCGCTGGTGAGCGGCGGCGACCGGGTGACGTATGCCGACCTGCTGGCCGACCTGCCGCCGGTGCCCGAGGCGCCCGGTCCCTGGTCGGCACCACCGACCGGGGCCTGTTCGTGCGCCAGGTGCTGCAGCTGCTGGCGGGCGAGGGGTCCGCTGTCCTCGTGCTCGGCGCGGAGGCCGTCGGGGACGACCCGCGCTGGGAGGCCGAGGGCGTCGACCACCGGGCCGGCGGGTAGCCTCGGCGCCATGGACAAGGTCGTCGCCTCCGCCCAGGATGCGCTCGAGGGGCTCATTGACGGGATGACCGTCGCCGTGGGCGGCTTCGGGCTCTCGGGCATCCCCACCGTGCTGATCCACCAGGCCCTGGAGCAGGGCACGAGCGACCTGGAGGTCGTCTCCAACAACTGCGGCGTCGACGGGGCCGGGCTGGGGCTGCTCCTCGCGCAGGGCAGGATCCGTCGCGTCATCGCCTCCTACGTCGGGGAGAACAAGGAGTTCGCGCGGCAGTACCTCTCCGGCGAGCTCGAGGTCGAGCTGACCCCGCAGGGCACGCTCGCCGAGAAGCTGCGCGCCGGGGGCGCGGGCATACCGGCCTTCTTCACGCCCACCGGCGTCGGGTCGCAGGTCTCCGAGGGGGGTATGCCCTGGCGCTACGACAGCGACGGCGAGGTGGTCCTGCGCTCCCCCGCCAAGGAGACCCGCGAGTTCTCGGTCCGCGACCACGCCCGCGACTACGTTCTCGAGCACGCGACCTTCGCCGACTTCGCGCTGGTGCGGGCGGCCAAGGGCGACCGGCACGGCAACCTGGTCTTCCACCAGTCGGCCCGCAACTTCAACCCGCTGTGCGCCATGTCCGCGCAGGTCGCGGTCGCCGAGGTGGAGGAGCTGGTCGAGCCGGGTGAGATCGACCCCGACGAGGTCCACCTGCCCGGCATCTACGTCCAGCGCGTGCTCGCCCTGACCGCCGAGCAGGCCGCCGACAAGGACATCGAGAAGCGCACCACCCGCCCGCGCCCCGGGAAGGACGACTGAGAGACATGGCTCTGACCCGTGAGGAGATGGCCGCGCGCGCCGCGGCCGAGCTGCGCGACGGCGACTACGTCAACCTCGGCATCGGGATGCCGACGCTGGTCCCCAACTACGTCCCGGACGACGTGGAGCTGGTCCTGCAGTCGGAGAACGGCATCCTCGGCGTCGGCCCCTACCCCTACGAGGGCGAGGAGGAGCCCGACCTCATCAACGCGGGCAAGGAGACGGTGACGGTCCGGCCCGGCGCCAGCTTCTTCGACTCGGCCACGAGCTTCGGCATGATCCGGGGCGGCAAGGTCGACGCCGCGATCCTCGGCGCCATGCAGGTCTCTGCAGCCGGCGACATCGCCAACTGGATGATCCCCGGCAAGATGGTCAAGGGCATGGGGGGCGCCATGGACCTCGTGCTCGGCGCCAAGAAGGTCGTGGTCCTCATGGACCACGTCGCCAAGGACGGCTCGGCCAAGATCGTGGACGAGTGCGACCTGCCGATCACCGGCCTGCGGGTCGTGCAGCGGATCATCACCGACCTGGCCGTCATCGACGTCACCGACGACGGTCTCGTGCTGCGCGAGCTGGCACCCGGCGTGTCCGTCGACGAGGTCGTCGCCAAGACGCAGCCGCCGCTGCGCGTCGCGGTGGACGAGCCCACCCCGGAGGCGACGCCCCCCACCGAGGGCTGACGGCGCAGGAGCTCAGCGGCGCGGCGGCTCAGCGGCGGGGGCCGCGCAGGAAGCCGGCTCCCCAGGTGAGGTGCATGGTCGCGAGCACCCCGGGCATGCGCGCCACCACGCCGGGCTCCTGGCCCCGGGCGACCCAGGCT
The DNA here is from genome assembly GCF_001942225.1 of Serinicoccus sp. CUA-874. Lineage (NCBI taxonomy): Bacteria > Bacillati > Actinomycetota > Actinomycetes > Micrococcales > Ornithinimicrobiaceae > Serinicoccus > Serinicoccus sp. CUA-874. The sequence goes on from NZ_MKJZ01000037.1 coordinate 101,255, forward strand.
CCCCCGACGGTGACGGCCGCGGCATACCCCATCGGCAGCAGCCACAGCGGGCGCCAGACGACACCTCCGACGGCCCCTGCGGCCACCGCGCAGAGCGCGACCGGCGGCGCGAGGTAGCGGGCGTTGACCGAGTCGGGGTGCTGGCGCACGACCTGCCGGCGCCACTGGCCGCTGGTGTAGAACTGGCGGGCCAGGTCGCGGAAGGTGGAGCGGGGCCGGTAGGTCACGGTGAGCTCGGGGGTGAACCAGATGGTGCCGCCGGCCGCCCGGATCCGGTGGTTGAGCTCCCAGTCCTGGGCACGGGTGTAGGTCGGGTCGTAGCCCCCGACCCGGTCCAGCCACTCCCGCCGGAAGACGCCGAGGAAGACCGTGTCGGCCGGGCCCTCCGCGCCCCCGGTGTGGAAGCGCTCGCTGCCCATGCCCAGCGGCGAGCGCATCGCGAGGGCCACGGCCTCCTGCACCGGCCCGGAACCCTGGGCGAGCATGATGCCGCCGACGTTGGCGGCGCCGGTCCGCTCCAGCAGCGCGACCGCGCGCCGCACGTAGCCCTCGCTCAGCTCCCCATGGCCGTCCATGCGCACGACGACGTCGTGCCGCGACGTCGCCACGGCCGCGTTGAGCCCGTCCGGGGTGCGCCCGGAGGGGTTGTCGACGACGACCACGCGCGGGTCGGCCGCGGCGAGGGCGTCGGCGACCTCCCGGGTCCGGTCACGGCTGGGCCCGACCGCGACGACGACCTCCATCTCCCCCGGGTAGTCCTGGGACAGCACCGAGCGCACGGCCTCGGGCAGGTGGGTCTCCTCGTCGAGGACGGTCATGATGACCGAGACGGGCGGGTGGTGCCGCTGGTCACGGGAGTCGGCAGAGCTCACGCGGCGAGGCTACCCCGCAGGAGGGCACGGCTCGTGGCGCGCCGCTCCCAAGGCGCGGCAAGGTGGACCCCGTAGTCTTGCCTCTCGTGCCCCACCACCCCGAGGACGACTGGACCCGTCCGATGCCGCGGACGCCGCGCAGCGGGCAGCGCCGCGACCCCGATCCGACGGAGCGCATCCCGCGGGCCTCAGCGCCACGCGAGCCCCGGGACCACGACGACCGCTACGCCGAGGACGGGTGGGACCGCGGCGAGGCCCGGCACGACGACCGGGGCTGGGACCGCGACGACGACCGGGGCTGGGACCGTGGCGACGACCGGTATGCCGCTCCCCGCCGCCCGGCCGGACGCCCGCCGCGCCGCCGTAGGCCCCGCTACGGGTTCCGGCGCGCCATGGCGCTGCTCGTGCTCGCCGTCGTCGCCTACGTCGTCGTCATGGCGGTCGTGGTCGCGACGGTGTGGGGCAGCGTCAACCGGATCGACGCCACCCCCGACGTCTCCGACCGTCCGGCCGCCGCAGAAGGCGCCAACTACCTGCTGGTGGGCACCGACAGCCGGGAGCAGCTGACCGAGGAGCAGCGGGGCGAGTTCGGCACCGGCTTCACCGAGGGCCACCGGGCCGACACGGTGATGCTGCTGCACCTGCCGGCCCTCGGGGAGCCGACCCTGGTGAGCCTGCCCCGCGACAGCTACGTCGAGATCCGGGACAGCGGCTGGAACAAGCTCAACGCCGCGCACTCGAACGGCGGGCCCGAGCAGCTCGTCGACACCGTCGAGCGCAGCACCGGGCTGCCGGTCGACGGCTACATGGAGATCGGCTTCGGCGGCTTCGTCAGCGTCGTCGACGGCGTCGGCGGGGTCGAGATGTGCCTCGACGAGCCGGTCGCGGACGAGAAGGCGCACATCGACCTCCCCGCCGGGTGCCAGGAGCTGGCCGGTGAGCAGGCGCTGGGCTACGTCCGGATGCGCTACAGCGACCCGCGCGGCGACATCGGCCGGGTCGAGCGGCAGCGCGAGTTCCTCTCCGCCCTCGTGGACAAGATGATCACGCCGAGCACCGTGCTCGTCCCGTGGCGGCTGCACGAGGTGGGCACCGCCACCGGGTCCGCCCTGAGCCTCGGCGACGACACCTCGATGCTCGAGGCGGGCCAGATGGCCTGGGCGATGCGCCAGGTCGCGGCCGGCGAGGGCAACTCGGTGACCGTCCCGGTCGCCGACCCCAACTACCAGACCGAGGTGGGCAGCGCCGTCCTCTGGGACGAGCAGGGCGCCGCGCAGCTCTTCACCGCCCTGCGCCAGGATCAGAGCATCACCGTCGACCCCTGAGCGGCCTCGGGCTACCCTTGCGCTGATCGGAGGCGACCATGGCGGATCCCCGCGACGACCACGGCGACCACGACGCCGAGACGACGGCACCGGCCCCCGCCGACCAGGACCCCACCCTGGTCGCGGGCCGCTACCGCATCGTCCGCACGCTCGGCAGGGGCGGCGGCGGCCAGGTGTGGCTGGCGACCGACGAGAACCTCGGCCGGCAGGTCGCGCTCAAGCAGGTCGCCGGCGAGGCCGACACCGAGCTGCTGCTCAGCCGCGGTTTCCGCGAGGCGCGGACCAGCGCCACGCTCGCGCACCAGCACGTCGTGCGCGTCTACGACGCCTTCGAGCACGACGGGTCGCCCTGGATCGTCATGGAGTTCGTCGAGGGTCCCTCGCTGGCCGAGCTGATCGCCGACGGGCAGCGGCTGCCCCCGGCCCAGGTCGCGGCGATCGGCGCGCAGATGGCCACCGCGCTCGCCGCGGCCCACCAGGCGGGCATCCTGCACCGGGACGTCAAGCCGGCCAACGTGCTGCTCACCGGGGGCGCGGGGCACGACGCCAAGCTCACCGACTTCGGCATCGCCCGGGCCGACGAGGACCCGCAGCTGACCCGGACCGGTTTCGTCTCCGGCACGGCCGCCTACTTCTCCCCCGAGCTGGCGCGGGGCGAGGAGCCCAGCACCGCCTCGGACGTGTGGGCGCTGGGCGCCACCCTGTATGCCGCAGTCGAGGGGCGCCGCCCGTTCGAGGAGCGCGCCAACGCCGTCGCCCAGCTGCACACCATCGCCCGGGACGACCCGCGGCCCCCGCAGCACGCGGGCGAGCTGACGCCCGCGCTCGCCGGGATGCTCGACCCGGACCCGGCGACCCGGTGGGACGCGCAGCGGGCGGCGCGTGAGCTGGAGCAGCTGGTCCGCGGTGGCCGGGGCGGCGCAGCGGGCGCCGCGGGAGCAGCGGCAGCGGGTGCCGCGGCAGCGGGCGCCGGTGCAGGCGTGCATACCGAGCGGGTGCCCCGGGCCGACCCCACCCGGACCTTCGCCCAGCCCACGCCGGCACCGACACCGACGGCGCAGGCAGCGCGGCCGGCGGCGTCACGGGCAGCACCCGCCGCGGCAGGTCAGCACGACGAGGTGCGGCGCACGGCACCCTCGGGTCGCCGTCCCGGCCCACGGCGCGGGGTGTGGTTGAGCTGGCTGCTCATCGTGCCGCTGGCCCTGCTGCTCGGCTGGCTGGTGTGGACCATCGCGACCGGCTCGGAGGGTGGCACCGGCACCGCCGACCCCACCTCATCGGCGTCGGCGTCAGGGACCGACAGCGAGCCGGTCGCCGCCGACGAAGCGCGGGACCTGGCGCAGCGGTTCTACACCACGCTCGCCGACGAGGGGCTGGACGCGGCGCGGCAGCTGACCCTGCCCGAGGCCTACATCGCCTCCGACATCGAGGTGGGGCTGCAGTCGATCTCGGCCGGTGACCTCTCCGCCCAGGAGCAGGCTGACGGGAGCGCCACCGTGACCGGCCTGGTGACCTACACCTACGACGTGTCCGTCATCGAGCAGGAGGAGACGCTGACCGTCGTCCGTGGCCAGGACGGGCCGGTCGTCGCGCTGCGTCAGGCCGTGGAGGTGCAGAGCACGCCTCGCACCGACGGCGGCGGCTCCGGCGACGACGAGGCGGGCGGGGACGACGACCGCTAGCGCGGCGCCGTCCCCTCCGGCGTCAGCCCTTGAGCAGCTGGCGCGCCATCACCACGCGCTGGACCTGGTTGGTGCCCTCGTAGATCTGGGTGATCTTGGCGTCGCGCATCATGCGCTCCGCCGGGAAGTCCTTGGTGTAGCCGTAGCCGCCGAGCAGCTGCACCGCGTCGGTGGTGATCTCCATCGCGACGTCCGAGGCGTAGCACTTGGCGGCGGCACCGAAGAAGGGCAGGTCGTCGTCGCCCCGCTCGGACTTCGACGCCGCGACGTAGACCAGCTGCCGCGCCGCCTCCAGCTTCATCCCCATGTCGGCGAGCATGAACTGCACGCCCTGGAAGTCGGCGACGGCCCTGCCGAACTGCTGGCGCTCCTGGACGTATCCCAGGGCCAGGTCCAGCGCGCCCTGGGCGATCCCCACCGCCTGGGCACCGATGGTGACCCGCGTGTGGTCGAGCGTGCGCAGCGCGATCTTGAGGCCCTCGCCGAGCCCGCCGACCATCCGGTCACCGGGGATCCGGCAGTCGTCGAAGTGCAGCTCACGCGTGGGGCTGCCCTTGATCCCGAGCTTCTTCTCCGGCGCACCGAAGGTGAAGCCCTCGTCGTCCTTCTCCACGACGAAGGCCGTGACGTTGCGGCCGCGCGGCCCGTCGGGGTCCGTGACGGCCATGACGGTGTAGAACTCGCTCACCCCGGCGTTGGTGATCCACGACTTCTGGCCGTTGAGCACGAAGCTGCCGTCCGGCTGCTCCAGCGCCTTGCACGTCATGCCCGCCGTGTCCGAGCCGGCGCCCGCCTCGGACAGGCCGTAGGAGAACATCGCCTCGCCCCGCGCCACCGGCGGCAGGTAGCGGGCCTTGACCTCCTCGGAGGCCGCCAGGATCAACGGCATGGTGCCGAGCTTGTTGACCGCGGGGATCAGTGAGCTGCTCGCGCAGGCCCGCGCCACCTCCTCGATGACGATGCAGGTCGCGAGCGCATCGGCGCCGGCGCCGTCGTAGTCCTCCGCGATGTGCGGGGCGTGGAAGTCGGTGGCCGTGAGGGCCTTGAGCGCCTCGTCCGGGAACCGGCTCTCCTCGTCCACCGCTGCCGCGTGGGGGGCGATCTGCTCCTCCGCGACCTCGCGAACCGCCTCGCGCAGCGCCTCGTGGTCCTCACTGATCCGGAACAGGTCGAACTCGCTCATGGAGCGCAGCCTAACGCGGACGTCAACCGCGACGTGCCCGTCCTCCGACGGGTCTCAGCGTGACGTCCGGCGCTCCCGCAGCCTCTCGCCCTTGGCGTGGGCCTGGTCGCGCAGGTCGCCGGCGAAACCCGCCAGCCGCTCCCGGAGCCGTGCCGCCTGCTCGCCCTCGCCGGCGCCCAGCATCCGGACCGCCAGCAGGCCGGCGTTGCGGGCGCCCGCGACCGACACCGTGGCGACCGGGATCCCGGCCGGCATCTGCACGATCGAGAGCAACGAGTCCATACCGTCCAGGTGCTTCAGCGGCACCGGCACCCCGATGACCGGCAGCACCGTCACCGAGGCGAGCATGCCCGGTAGGTGCGCCGCTCCCCCGGCACCGGCGACGATCACCCGCAGTCCGCGCTCCTGCGCGCCTGCGCCGTAGTCGATCATCTCGATCGGCATCCGGTGCGCCGAGACGACGTCGGCCTCGTAGGGCACCCCGAACTCCTCGAGCACCTCGGCGGCGGCCTCCATCACCGGCCAGTCGCTGTCGCTGCCCATCACCAGGCCGACGACCGGGGCCTGCTCGCCCCGGGTGCTCCGCTCTGCCGGTGAGCTCACTCGGTCACCACTCCTCGCAGGTAGTCGGCGGCATGGGTGCTCCGCCCGCGCAGCTCCGCCAGCGAGGACGCGCTCCCGTCGCCGCCGCAGACCGTGACGTGCCCGAGCTTGCGCCCGGGTCGCACTCCCTTGCCGTAGAGGTGGATCTTCAGGCCCGGGTCGCGCGCCATGAGGTGCTTGTAGGTGGCGTACAGCTCGGGAAAGTCGCCGCCCAGCACGTTGGCGGAGGCGGTCCACGGGGCCCGGGCCGAGGGGTCGCCGAGCGGCAGGTCCAGCACCGCCCGCAGGTGCTGCTCGAACTGGCTGGTCACCGCGCCGTCGATGCTCCAGTGCCCGCTGTTGTGCGGGCGCATCGCCAGCTCGTTGACCAGGTAGGTGGGGTAGGCCGACCCGTCCGGCCGCCGCCCGGTCACCTCGAAGACCTCGACGGCCATGACGCCGGTCACCCCGAGCTCACCGGCGATGCGCAGCGCCCCCTCGGCGAGGGCCACGGCGAGCTCGTCGTCGAGGCCGGGCGCCGGGGCGAGCACCTCGGTGTTGATGCCGCCCTCCTGCACGGTCTCCACGACCGGCCAGGTCGCCGCCTGCCCGGAGGGGCTGCGACCGACCATGACCGAGAGCTCGCGGGAGAAGTCCACGGCCTCCTCCAGCAGGATGCCGTCGGCGAGACCGCCGGCCCCCACCTCGCCGAGCCACGGCTGCACGTCGGCGAGCGACCGGCAGACCAGCACCCCCTTGCCGTCGTAGCCGCCGCGCGGGGCCTTGGCGACCAGCGGCCAGCCGACCTGCGCGGCGAAGTTCTCCACGTCGCGCCGGTGCGTGCCTGCGCCCACCGGGGGCAGGGGAGCCCGAGCTCGGTGAGCCGCCGCCGCATGGCCAGCTTGTCCTGCGCGAAGACCAGCGCCTGGGGACTCGGGTGCAGCTCCACCCCCTCCTCCTGCAGCGCGAGCAGCACCTCCTGCGGGACGTGCTCGTGGTCGAAGGTCACGACGTCGCAGCCGCGCGCGAACTCCCGCACCGCCGCGAGGTCGGTGTGCTCCCCGACCGGGCTGTGCGGCACGACCAGCGCGGCGCTGGCCGTCGGCGACTCGGCGAGGACGGAGAGGGTGAGAGACAGGGCGACCGCCGGTGGCTGGCACATCCGGGCGAGCTGGCCACCGCCGACGATGCCCACCACGGGGAAGCCGCCCTCGGCGCGGACGGGGCTGGGTGACGTCACGCGACCACCCTATCCAGCGAGCGCGCCTACACTGCGGCCCCGTGACCCCCTCCACCCCCGGGCTGCCCGCCCGCGCCCGCGCGGCCTACCGCGTCCTGGTCGCCGAGCTGGCCAAGTTCGGGACGGTGGGCGCGCTCGCCTTCGTCCTGGACACAGTGCTCTACAACGTCCTCGTCTTCGGGGTGCCCGGGGTCGCGGAGGGCCCGATGGCGGGGTCGCCGCTGTGGGGCAAGGTGGTCGCGACGAGCGTGGCGACGGTCTTCTCCTGGGTCGGCAACCGGCTGTGGACCTTCCGGCACCGCCGCAGCGAGCCGGTGACCCACGAGTTCGCGCTCTTCGTGGTCTTCAACGCGCTCGGGCTGCTCATCGCGCTGGCGTGCCTGGGGTTCTCCCGCTACGTCCTCGGGCTGGACAGCCAGCTGGCCGACAACGTGTCGGGCAACGGCGTGGGGCTCGTGCTCGGCACGCTGTTCCGGTTCTGGGCCTACCGCACCTTCGTCTTCCGTGGCGAGCTGGACCTGGAGGGCAAGGGTCAGGGCGTCGTCGCCAGGGGCAGGTAGCAGGCGAAGACCGGCGGGAAGGTGTGGACCAGCTCCACCCGCCCCCCGATCGACTCGGCGGTCTCCCGGGCGACGGCCAGTCCGAGGCCGGTCCCCGCGCCGGTGGTGATGCCGCGGTCGAAGATGGTGCGCGCCAGGTCACGGGGTATGCCCGGCCCCTGGTCGGACACGGTGAAGATGGCCGAGGGGCCGGAGCGGTAGACGTGGACCCGCACGTCCCCGCGCCCGTGGACGAGGGCGTTCTCCACGAGGGTGTTGAGGACCTGGGACAGGACCGAGGCGCTCGCCTCGACGATCACCCCGCGCTCGCAGGTCAGCTCGACCACCCGGCCGCGCTCCTCGAAGGCGGGGGTCCACTCCTCGTCGAGCCCCGCCACGACGGCGTCGGCCGCCGTGACCGCACCGCCGCTGGCATGACCGGCGCGGGTCCGCTGCAGCAGGTCGTCCACGACGCCGGTCAGCCGCTCCACCTGGCCGATGGCGATCTCCGCCTCGGAGCGGGCCACCGCCGCGTCGTCGGACTGGGCGATCTCCTCCAGCCGCAGCAGCAGCGCGGCCAAGGGGGTGCGGAGCTGGTGCGAGGCGTCCGCGGCGAAGGATCGCTCGAAGACGAGGGCCTTGGCGAAGGTGCTGTGGTGCCGGTCCACGACGCGGGCGACCGCGTCGATCTCGGCGATCCCGGACCGGAAGGGCTCAGGCTCGACCAGCCGCCCCGGCCGCGCCTCCGGGTCCAGGGCGAATCCACCCGAGGCCAGCTCGTCGGTGCGGTGGGCGAGCTGACGCAGCGGCCCGGCGGTGGTCTCGGCCGCGCGGTCGGCGAGCGAGCGGGCGGTCGGGACCCCGGCCGCCAGCACGAGCATCCCGCACAGCACCATGATGAGCGGCAGCACCCACCCCGGCACCGCCCCCGCCCCGCCTGGCCAGGCGCTCTCCCGCACCTGCGGGAGCAGCCAGGCGACGAAGATCGCGAGCAGGAGGGCACCACCGGTGACGACGAGCACGATCCGCACCGCGAGCTCGCGCAGGATCCGGCGCACGGGTCAGTCCGTCGCCTCGGCGTCGTCCCCGTCCGGGTCGTTCTGGAAGCGGAAGCCCACGCCACGCACGGTGACGATGTGCCGCGGGTCGTGGGCGTCGTCGCCGATCTTGCGGCGCAGCACCGACACGTGCATGTCGAGGGTCTTGGTGGACCCGAACCAGGTGTCCCACACCTCGCGCATGAGGACCTCGCGGGAGACGACGCGGCCCTCCTCGCGCATGAGCACCCGCAGCAGGTCGAACTCCTTGGTGGTGAGCCGCACCTCCCGGTCGTGGAGGAAGACGCGGCGCGCCTCCACGTCCATCCGCAGGGCAGCACCGGTCGAGCTCGGAGCGGCGCCCGGACCGCGCCGCAGCAGAGCGCGCACCCGCGCCAGCAGCTCGCCGAGCCGGAACGGCTTGGTGACGTAGTCGTCGGCCCCGGCGTCGAGACCGACGACGGTGTCCACCTCCTCGCTGCGCGCGGTCAGCATGAGGACGGGCATCCGCACGCCGGAGTCGCGCAGCGAGCGGCAGACCTCGACCCCGTCGAGCTGGGGCAGCCCCAGGTCGAGCACGAGCAGGTCGTGCGGCAGGTCGCCGGTCGCCTCGGCGAGGGCCTGGCGCCCGTTCGGGGCCAGGGTCACCTCGTAGCCCTCGCGGCGCAGCGCTCGCGCGAGCGGCTCGGAGATCGTGGGGTCGTCCTCGGCCAGCAGCACTCGGGTCACGTCGTCTCCTCTCGGCAGGCTGGCTGCCAGTATGCGTGGTCGGTCACCGTCCGGGCCACTGCGGAGTCCGCTTCTCCGCGAAGGCGGCGACGCCCTCGGCGCGGTCCCGGCTGAAGGCCGTCGCGCGCCAGCAGCCGTCCTCGATCTCCAGCCCCGCGGCCAGGTCGGTGCCCTGGCCCAGGCGCATCGCCCGCTTGGCGTTGCGGACCGCCACCGGGCTGTTGCCGGCGATGGAGGAGGCCAGCTCCAGCGCCCGCCCGCGGGCGCTCCCCGCGTCGACCAGCTCGTCCACCACCCCCAGCTCGTGGCCCTCGGGGCCGGTGAGCCGGCGGGCGGTGAAGATCATCGACGCCGCCCGGGACCAGCCGACCCGGCGGGTGAGCAGCTGGGTGCCACCGCCGCCGGGGATGACGCCGACCCCGACCTCCGGCAGCGCCAGCGTCGCCTCACGACCGGCGACGAGGAGGTCGCAGGACAGCGCGATCTCCAGGCCGCCGCCCAGGGCATACCCCTCGACCGCGGCGATGGCCGGCATCGGCAGGTCGAGCACCCCGCGGTAGGCGAGCTTGGACACCAGCCGGTGGTCCATCATCTCGGCGTCGCTGAAGCCGTTGCGCTCCTTGAGGTCGGCGCCGACGCAGAACGCCGTGGCGTGGGTGCTCGTGACGACCACCGCGCGCACCGAGGCGTCCCGGGCCAGGTCGGCGGTGGCGGCGGTGATCTCCTCGGAGAAGGCCGTCGAGACGGCGTTCATCGCGTCCGGGCGGTCCAGTGCCAGCTCGACGACGTGGTCGCCGTGGCGGGTGAGCCGCAGCATCGTGGGTGCGTCCATGCGGGTGACGTTACTGCTCGCGCAGGTGCTCGACGTCACCGGCGTCGTGGACGCTCTCGCCACCGTCGGGCGGGGAGCCGGCCACGACCAGCGCGCCCCGGTGGTCGACGCGGAGCGCCCGGCCGCGCGTCCGTCCGCCGTCCGGTCGGTGCACGACGACGTCCCGACCGAGGGTGGCGCAGCGGCTGCCGTAGGCGGCGTGCAGCGTCTCGTGGTCACCCTCGGCCACGGAGCGGTGCAGGTCGCGCAGCCGGTCCAGGTAGTCCTCGAGGAAGGACTCCCGAGCCCCAGGCGGCAGCGGGGAGCCCCCGCGGGCGAGCCGCCAGGAGGTCGCGGTGGGGACCGGCAGCCGGGTCCGGTCGTGGTCCACGTTGAGGCCGGCGCGACGACGACCGCGCCGTCGTCGGCGACCTGGGTGAGGATCCCGCTGATCTTGCCCGGTGCCGGGCCGTCCGCCACGAGCACGTCGTTGGGCCACTTCAGCCGCGCCTCGACCGGCCAGCGGCTGACGGCCAGCGCGTCGAGGACCGCGACCCCGGCGGCGAGCGGGACCCAGCCGGCGAGCTCGGGCGCCACCGCGGGCAGCACGGCGCTGATCGCGAGGCAGTCCCCCGGCGGCGAGGACCACGAGCGGCCGCGCCGTCCCAGGCCGGCCGACTGGTGGTCGGCGACGACGACCCGCCCGGGGCGCGGGTCGCGCAGCGCCTCGAGGTTGGTCGAGGGCAGCGACTCGTGCCGCTCCGGCGCGGCCCAGCGCAGAGGTGTCATGCGGCAAGGCTAAGTTGGGACCATGAGCGACACGCCGCGCGCCGAGCGCCAGGACGAGGACGGGCCGGACCTGCGCACCACCGCGGGTCGACTGGCCGACTTCCACGCCCGCGCGCAGGAGGCGGCGCACGCCGCCGCCGACAAGGCGCTGGACAAGCAGCGCGCCAAGGGCAAGGGCACCGCCCGGGAGCGGGTCGAGGCGCTGCTCGACGAGGACAGCTTCACCGAGCTGGACGCCCTCACCCGCCACCGGAGCAGCGCCTACGGGCAGGAGCGCCACCGACCCTACGGTGACGGCGTGGTCACCGGCTACGGCACCGTCGACGGTCGGACGGTCGCGGTCTTCGCCCACGACTACACCGTCCTCGGCGGGTCGTTCGGCGAGGTCTTCGGGGAGAAGATCACCAAGGTCCTGGACCTGGCGATGAAGATCGGCTGCCCGGTCGTCGGCATCCACGACACGGGCGGGTCCCGGATCCAAGAGGGTGTGGCCTCGCTGGGCCTGACCGCGGAGATCTTCCGCCGCCAGGTGCACGCCTCGGGGGTCATCCCGCAGATCTCCCTGGTCATGGGCCCCTGCCCCGGCGGAGCGGCCTACTCCCCCGCGCTCAGCGACTTCGTGGTCATGGTCGAGGGGAGCTCCCACCTCTTCCTCACCGGCCCGGACGTCATCGCGACGGTGACCGGCGAGGACGTCTCGCTGGACGAGCTGGCCGGGGCGCAGACCCACGCGACCCGCAGCGGCGTGGCCCACTACGTCGCCAGCGACGAGGACGACGCCTTCGACTACGTCAAGGAGCTCCTCGGTCACCTCCCGCAGAACAACCTCGAGGACCCGCCGGCCTACGACGAGGAGCCGGACACCGAGGTCGACGAGACCGACGAGGCGCTCGACAGCCTCGTCCCGGATGCCGCCGGCGCGGCCTACGACATCGTGGAGGCGGTCCGGGCGGTCGTGGACGACGGGGACTTCCTCCAGGTGGCCGAGCAGTTCGCGCCCAACGTGGTCGTGGGCCTGGGGCGGGTCGAGGGCCGGCCGGTGGGCGTCGTCGCCAACCAGCCGATGCACCTCGCCGGGACGCTGGACATCGACGCCTCGGAGAAGGCCGCCCGCTTCGTGCGCACCTGCGACGCCTTCAACCTGCCCGTGATCACCCTCGTGGACGCCCCCGGCTTCCTGCCCGGCACGGACCAGGAGCTCGGCGGCATGGTGCGGCGGGGGGCCAAGCTGCTGTATGCCTATGCCGAGGCCACCGTGCCGCTGGTCACCGTCGTCGTCCGCAAGGCCGTGGGCGGCGCCTACGACGTCATGGGCTCCAAGCACCTGGGTGCCGACGTCAACCTGGCCTGGCCGACCGCCCAGATCGCGGTCACCGGGGCGCAGGGGGCGGCGAGCATCCTGCACCGCCGCGAGCTCGCGCAGGTCCGCGCCGACGGTGGCGACGTCGAGGCCGAGCGCGCCCGGCACGTCCGCGACTACGAGGACACCGTCGCCACGCCCTACCTCGCGGCCGAGCGCGGCTACGTCGACGCCGTCATCGCGCCCTCGCAGACCCGGGTCGAGGTCGCCCGTGCCCTGCGCCACCTGCGGACCAAGCGCTCCAACCGCGCCCCGCGCAAGCACGGGAACATCCCGCTGTGAGCGGGCAGGAGACGCCGGACGCGGTGGACGCGCCCGTGCTGCGGGTCGTGCGGGGCAGCCCCACGCCGGCCCGGCTGGCGGCGCTCACGGCCGTGCTCGTCGGGCTCTCCGGGGACGGCGACCGGTCCGGCCAGAGGGGGTCTGGCTCCCGGCCGCGGACGTTGTGGACGGCGCGGTCCCGCTTCGCCCGCCCCCGCCCCGCGGTCGGACCCGGCGGCTGGCGGGCGTCCTCGCTGCCGCGCTGAGGACGGTCGCGGCCGGCGTGGCCGCCTCGCGACCGCGAGCTCAGGTCGCGACCGCGTCCGCGCCCTCCTCGCCCTGCTCCTGCAGCTCACGGCGCTCGGCCTCCGCCCGGGGCTTGAAGACGAACCAGCCGATCGCGATCGCCGTGAGGAAGAGCACGAGCATGACCGTGAACAGCGGCCAGATGCCGGTGAGCGCGATCACCGGCACGGCGAGCGCCGTCACCAGCCCGCCGCCGAAGAACGGCTCGAAGACGAGCTGCTTGTAGCCGAAGGCCTCGAAAGCCGGGCTCTCGGCGTCCGGGTCGGTGATCCGCATGAGGATGAGGCCGGTGGCGGTGACGCCCATCGACTGCCCGAAGTCGCCGATCCCGCGCTCGAACCAGTAGCGGCCGATGATCCGCGGGGCGAACCACAGGAACAGCCCCACGTTGAGCGCGATGCCCGCGATCGACAGCAGCACGAACGAGCCGATGTTGGACCCGATGGCCTCGAGCGAGAGCGTGCCGATGGCGGCGACGATGAGGAAGTCGAGGGCCCAGCCCTGGATCCGGAGCATGATCTGGTGGTCGATGAGGTGGTCCACACCGAGCGCGGAGGCGACCGCCTGGATCGCGACACCGCCGAGCAGGGCCAGCGGGAAGAGCGGGACGAAGGCGAAGATCTCCAGCGGGGTGTCGCCGTTGATGAGGACGCTGGAGTAGGTCTGCGCCTCGATCCAGCGCAGCGCCTCCAGCACGCACCACCCGATGAGGATGGCCACCGACACCAGGGCCATGTGCAGCGACAGCGGCTCGACCGAGGCGGGGCGGCTGGTCATCGTGCCGGCCGGGTAGTGCTCATCCTTGCGGAACAGCCCCTTCTGCTCCTCGACCGAGGCCTTGACGTCGCCCTTGAGGATCTCGGTGCGCCCGGTCCGCACGCCCCAGTTGATGAGCGCGATCCCGATGACGACGCCGGCCACGATCCCCACCGTGGCGATCCCGACCGCGAGGTCGGCACCCTCGGCATACCCGAGGTCCTCCAGCACCGGGCGCATGCCGGCAGCCGTGCCGTGCCCACCCTCGAAGCCCATCTCGATGAGCGCGCCCACCATCGGCTCGGCGGCGAGCAGCGGCACCAGCACGAGCGCGGCGAGGCCCAGACCGACGACGTACTGCCCCGATCCCATCGCGACACCGAGCGAGAGCTGCGGGCCGACCAGCTTGCCTGCGCGCTTCGGGCTCGGCAGGTCCTGGCCGAGGAACATGGTGGCGAAGACGATGCTGATGAGCAGGCCGGGCAGCGCGCTCCACACCTCCAGCATCGAGCCGGTGAAGAGGCCGTTCTCCCCGACCGGGCCGCCGACCCGGCCAAGCACCTGCGGGCCGAGCAGCAGGAGCAGGAAGCCCCCGATGATCGAGCTGGGCAGGAAGAGCTTCTGCACCCAGCCGACCTTGACCCGGATCACCTTGCCCAGGAGCAGGAACAGGCCCAGGACGATCAGTGCGAAGCCGATCTGGTCAGCGGACATCGGTCACCCTCCCTCGTATGCGTGGTCCGCACACTCTGGCACAGCGCGCGACGCACGGGAAGGGTTCACGACGGTCGCGTCAGGCCCGTCGGGCAGCGAGCCGGCGCTCCATCGGCTCGTGGAAGCGTTCCGGCAGGCAGCGGGCCGCCACCACCTCGCGCGCGGCCGCACCGTCGCCCATCGCGGCGGCGAAGGCGGTGCGCATGGTGACGCCGTGGCCCGGCGGCGGGCCGATCTCGAGCGGGTCGCCCGCCTCGATCCGTCCTGGCTCGACGACCCGGAGGTAGGCCCCGCACGCGCCCCGTTCGGTGAAGCGGCGCACCCAGCGCTCCTCCCCCAGGTGCCGGGCGAAGGTCGCGCAGGGCTGCCGGGGGACCGAGACCTTCAGCAGGCTCGAGCCCACCCGCAGCCGCTGCCCGAGCTCGAGCCCGTCCACGTCGCAGTCCGCGGTGGTGAGGTTCTCCCCGAACATCCCGTCGCGCAGCACGCGCCCCAGCTCGGACTCCCACCAGTCCAGCTCCTCGCGCGCCACGGCGTAGACGGCCTTGTCGGCCCCGCCGTGGTGTCGCGCGTCCCCGATGTGGTCGCCGACGGCGCCGGAGCCGGCCCCGTGGTCCGGGCCGGGCGCGACCACCTCGATCCCGCTCACCGGCTGCTTGTCGATGCCGGTCACGCGCCGCGTGCCCGGGTCGGGCTTGGGCTTGGCCAGGTTGGTCGACCGCACGCGGGGGCTCATGCCCTCACGGTATGCGCTCCCGCCCCGTCGTCCCCGTCACGTCGGCGCGCGACGGCGAAGACCCGCCGGAAGGGCAGCACGACGCCCGCCTCGGAGCGGGGGTAGGCCCGCCGCAGCGCGTCCCGGAACTCGACGGTGAACTCCTCCCGCAGCCCCTCGGGCAGCGCCTGCAGGGTGGGCCGGGCGCGGTGGCGGAGACCCAGGTGAAGACCGGGTCCGGGTCGGTGCCCGCCGGGTCGAGGACGTGCAGGTAGGTGGTCTCCCAGGCGTCGACCACGCAGCCGGCGGCGGTGAGCACCCGTAGGTAGTCGGCCGGGTCGTGCGACGACGGCGCGGCGATGCCGTCCAGGTGCGCGGCATACCGCGGCCGGTCCGCAAGCTCCCGGCGCAGGGTGTGGCTCGGCTCGTCGAAGTTGCCCGGCACGGTGAGCGCCAGAACGCCGCCCTCGCCGGGGCGCAGGTGGGCGACGAGGTCGGGCAGCAGCTCCAGGTGGCCGGGCACCCACTGCAGCGTGGCGGTGGTCACGAGCAGGTCGACCGGGTCGGCGTCGCCGCGGGCCCAGTCGACCAGATCGGCGACCTCCGCCTGCGAGCCGTCCTCCCGGGCGGCGGCGACCATCTCGGGCGAGGAGTCCAGGCCCAGCACCTCGGCGTCCGGCCACCGCTCCCGCAACCACCGCAGCCCGTGACCGGGGCCGCAGCCGAGGTCGACGACCCGCCGTGGCTCCACCTCGGGGACCCGCGCCATGAGCTCGACGAACGGGCGGTCCCGCTCCGCGGCATACCGCCCGTAGTGCGCCGGGTCCCACCCGTGCCTGCCCGTGCTCATGCGACACCCTCCTCCTGCGCGCGCAGCGCGCGGTAGACGGCCCGGACCCCCACCGCCCGCTCCAGCTCCTGGGTGACGACCGAGAAGAACTGGTGCCGGTAGGTGTCGTCCGTCACCGCGCTGACGATGAAGTAGAGGCCGGAGAAGGAGGCGAGGAAGAGCGAGACCTTGACCAGCTCGGCCGACACGCTGCCCAGGTAGGGGACGTGGTGCGTCCGCTCCAGCCCGGTCCAGGCCAGCTGCGTCTCCTGCTGCATGATGATCGACCCGAAGACCAGGAGGAAGGCGAAGACGGCGCAGATGAGCGCCACGACCTGGACCAGCTGGATGAGCAGCAGCGCGATGATGAGGTTCCACCGCTCGAAGCCGGTGACGCGGGCGTAGGCGGGGACGTCGACCCGCGGGTCCGCCGCCAGCGCGGCCTGGGTGGCCTCCATCGGGGTGCCGCGGCAGGCGCGCTCGAGGAAGGCGGCGTCGACGGCGTCGTCGGCCTTGTCGACCTCCTCAGGCAGCCGGACGAGCTGGAAGACGACCCCGATGCCGAGCAGCAGCAGGACGACCAGCCAGTGTGTGGCGAAGGGCAGGCTGGCGCTCATCTCCCAGGCCTCGGCATTGATGAAGAGGAAGGCGACGAAAAGCAGCAGCAGCGGCAGCGCGCGCATCGCGGTGCCGACGAGCAGCGGGGCGCTGCGCACCGTGCGGCGCAGCGCGAAGGTGAGGATCGGCCGCGCGTGCAGGGCGGTCGAGGCATACCAGAGGGCGGCGAGGATGACGAGCGTGAGCCAGACCGCGGGGGCAGCGCTGACCTGCTGCGACACCCAGCCGAGGGTGCCGCCCAGCGCGGCGGTCGCCAGCAGCACGAGCGCCGCCAGCGGGAGGAGGTGGCGAGGCCGCAGGGCGGCGCGGGCCGCGGCCCGCTCGCCGGGCACGAAGTAGGACAGGCCGTTGGCCAGGAACCAGCGCTCGGTCTCGCGGCGGGGATCGGCGGGATGGCGACGTCTGGGCACCGCCCCAGGGTAGGCGGGTAGGTTGGGCTCCCGTGACGACGTCGACCCGCACCCCCACCGACATCGACCGCCTCGCCGAGGAGCACCTCGACGCCATGGTGGCGCTCAGCCCGCTGGAGGCGACCTACCTCGCGTCCCCGGCCGCGACACCGAGATCGACGACCTGTCGGTCGAGGGACTCCGGGCGCACCGGGACCAGGCGGCGCGGACGCTGCAGCGGCTCGACACGGTCGAGCCGGAGGACGACACCGACCGGGTCACCGCGGCGGCGCTGCGCGAGCGGCTCGGCCTGGAGGTCGAGTCGCTGGACCTGGTGCTCGCGGGCCAGGCGCCGGTCGAGCTCAACGTCATCGCCTCGGCCCCGCAGGCGGTCCGGGACATCTTCGACCTCATGGCCAAGGACACCGAGGCGCACTGGGAGACGATCATCGCCCGGCTGGAGGCGGTGCCGACCGCGCTGGAGCAGTACCGCTCCGCGCTGCGCCGGTCGGCCGAGCAGGGCCAGGTGGCCCCGGTACGGCAGGTGCGCGCGGTCGCCGGGCAGTGCCGCGACCAGGCCGGGGACGAGGCGAGCAGCTTCGACGCGCTGACCGAGGAGAGCGCCGGTCAGCCGGAGGCGATCCGCACCCACCTGGCGAGCGCCGTGGGCGGTGCCAAGCAGGCGTTCGGCGCGCTCGCGGCATACCTCGAGGAGGAGCTGGTGGCGCGGGCGCCGGAGTCCGACGCCTGCGGCATCGAGCGCTACCGGCTGCACTCCCGCAGCTTCCTCGGTGCCGAGATCGACCTGGAGGAGACCTACCGCTGGGGGCAGGAGGAACTGGCCCGGATCACCGCGATGATGCGCGAGACCGCCGAGCAGATCCGGCCGGGCGCGTCCGTGGCGGAGGCCGTCGCCGTCCTCGACGAGGACCCGGGGTATGCCCTGGAGGGCACCGAGGCGCTGCGCGAGTGGATGCAGGTCACCGCGGACCGCGCGGTCGCCGAGCTGACCGACAGCCAGTTCGACGTGCCCGAGCCGGTGCGGCGCATCGAGTGCATGATCGCGCCCAGCCAGACCGGGGGGATCTACTACACCGGCCCCAGCGAGGACTTCACCCGGCCGGGGCGGATGTGGTGGTCGGTGCCGAAGGGGGTCACCCGCTTCTCGACCTGGCGCGAGCTGACGACCGTCTACCACGAGGGCGTTCCGGGCCACCACCTGCAGATCGGGCAGACGGTCTACCGCTCCGAGCTGCTCAACCGCTGGCGGCGGCTCGCGTCGTGGACCTCCGGGCACGGCGAGGGGTGGGCGCTCTATGCCGAGTGGCTCATGGCCGACCTCGGTTACATGGACGACCCCGGCAACCGGATGGGGCTGCTGGGCGGCCAGTCGCTGCGCGCCGCCCGCGTCGTCATCGACATCGGGGTGCACTGCGGCTTCGAGGCGCCGGCCGAGGTCGGGGGCGGGCAGTGGACCTACGACAAGGCCTGGCAGTTCCTCACCACGCACGCGCACGAGAACGAGGAGTCGCTGCGCTTCGAGCTCGACCGCTACCTGGGGTGGCCGGGGCAGGCGCCGAGCTACAAGATCGGCGAGCGGCTGTGGCTCGAGCTGCGCGAGGAGTGCCGGCGCGCGAGGACGCGGACTTCGACCTCACGGCCTTCCACCGGCGGGCGCTGGACATCGGCGGGGTCGGTCTGGACACGCTGCGGGCGGCGGTGCTCGGCGAGCTGTGAGCGGCCCGGCGACGACCGTGTCCTTCACCCCGGCCGTCAACACGGCGTCGCTGCGCGTCATGGCCAAGGTCGGCCTGGTGCACGACCCGGCACGCGACGTCGCCCACCCCCGGGTGGACGCCACGGCATACCCTCGGCTCGTGCGGCACCTCTTCCACGCGACCGGCGAGTTTGGGCAGGCACACGTGGTGCTGGCCGGTATGCCCCTCGCCCAGCTCGTCCAGGTCCGTGCCGAGCGCACACAGCTCGGCGGCGGCATACGTGATCGTGGGCCTCGAACCCGCGGTCGGCGAGGTAGGCCGCTTCGAGCCTGGCCTCGATCCTCGCCCGCGAGCGGCTCCGCGTCTCGGGTCGCACGTTGCCCGTGTTGATGTAGGTGGCGACGCTCTGGAAGCCGCCTCCTCGGTCACCCGCAGGATGTCGTCCTTGGGGAACTGCCGGCGCGCGCCGAGGTTGATGGCGCGGAGGAAGGCGACGTGGGTGGCCAGGCCGCGATCCTGCCACCTGGCCGCACACCCCGTCTGGCGGTGGGAGCACGTGACAGGCCCGCGACGGCGAGGGTCTGTCGGTGGCTACTCATACACTTGTTCGAAAGACGGGCCACCTTCGCGACGGCTCGGAGGCCCGGGGAGGGGGTGACGCACGATGACCGATCCAGCGCGGGACGGGCGAGCAGCGGACCAGGACGACCAGCAGGGCGCGACCGGGGAGCGGGAGCGGGGTGCTGCGCTGCTGGCCGAGCTCGGGGAGGTGTCGGCGACGCGCTCCCGGGCCGAGCGTCGCCTGCTGGAGGTGGCGCACCAGCTCGTCGCGGCGACGGGTGCTGCGCTGCTGGCGCAGAAGGGGTTCAGCAGCGTCGAGGAGCTGACCGCCACGGAGCGGCGCCGTTGGCGGGCGGAGGCGAAGCGCCTGTGCGTCGCCGAGATCCGGCTCCGGCTGGGCATCGGTGAACGGGAGGCGCGCGCGATGACGGGTCTGGCCTGCGGGCCGGTCGACGTGCGGGGGCAGGTGCTGGGGGCGCTGGACCGGGCCGAGGTGACCTGGGGTCTCGTGCGCGGCTTCTGGGACCGGTGCGGCTCGTTGCCCGCGGAGCGGGCTGCGCTCGTGGCGGAGGTGCTCTTCGGCACCGACCCGGCCACCGCGGCGGTCGAGCGGCTCGACAGCGAGGGCGACCTGCGGGAGGAGCCCTGGCAGCACGCCGACTACTGGGCGACGCTGGAGCGGGAGGCCGTCCGAGCCGAAGGTGAGGATGTGCAGGCCGAGCGGGAGCGGCGCCGCGCCGCCTACCGGGCGCGGCGGTCGTGGTTGTCCGTGCACGACGACGGGACCGCCACCCTGAGCGTCACCGGAGCGCTGACGACGATGAGCGGGATCCATGCGCGGATCGAGCATGCCGCGCGGGCCCTGCGGTCGGCCGGCGACGAGCGGACCCTGGACCAGCTGCGCTCGGACGTCCCCGCAGGCCTGCTGCTCTACGGCACGGTGCCTATGCCGGAGGCAGAGGTCGAGGAGGACCTCACCCTGGCCGACCTGGCGGCGATCCATCGGGTCACCACCGCACAACCGCAGGTCGAGCTGCAGGTCGTCGTGCCGTGGGAGTCCCTGGCTGGGCGCGCAGCGTCCGACGCGCACGGCATGGATACGCCGAACCACCGAACGGCGTTGCCGGACCGGACGCCCCGTACAGGTGCCGAGGGGGACAGGACGCCCGAGGTGAGTGCCGCATTGGACCGCACGCCCGCGGGAAGTGCTCTGCCGGACCGCGCGCTGGCGGGAAGTGTCGCACCTGACCGGACGGCCGGGACGGATGGCGAGCACGGGCACCTCGGCCCGGTGCCGCGGCTCGGGTCGGTGGGCCAGGTCCTCGGGCACCACCCTGTCTTCATCTCACCCGGCCATGCCCGCGAGCTCGCCCTGGTCCCGGGGACGACTCTGTCCCGGCTGCTGGTGGACCCCGCCGACGGTCGGCTCATCGAGCGGACGATCACCCGCTACCGTCCGGATGCCGACATGCGCCGGCAGGTGACCGCCGCCGACGTCCACTCGCGGTCACCACTGACCAGGGTGCCCGCCTCCCGGTGCGAGCTCGACCACGTCGTGCCCTTCGGTGCCATCGGCGGGGTGACCGGC
Organism: Serinicoccus sp. CUA-874; assembly: GCF_001942225.1. Classification (NCBI taxonomy): domain Bacteria; kingdom Bacillati; phylum Actinomycetota; class Actinomycetes; order Micrococcales; family Ornithinimicrobiaceae; genus Serinicoccus; species Serinicoccus sp. CUA-874. Next base: position 121,859 of record NZ_MKJZ01000037.1, read on the forward strand.
GAGCTCAACCTGGGCTCCCTCGACGTCCGCACCCACCAGTTCAAGACCGCACGCACGTGGTCGGTCACGATCAACCGGCGGCGAGACCTGCGCTGGTGCACGCTGCTCGGCCAGAGCACGACCACCCGGGTTCACGACTACCGGCAGTACCTCGAGCGGGCGGTCCTCGCCCGCGGCTCGGGCGCAGGTGGTCACGCGACGGGTGGTCACGCGACAGGTGGTCGAGTGACGGCCGGTCAGGCGACGGCTGGTGAGGCGACGGCCGCTCGTCCGACGGGTGGCAGCGCCGCCGACGATCACCCGACAGACAGCCCCGCGGTCGACGGCTCAACCACGCAGACCTGGGAGTCCCGCCGCGACCTCGCCTGCCAGGCGCTCTACGCCGCCGTGGTGCACCGCGGGGCCGACGCCCTCCTCTCGGACCTCGACGACGACGCCGACGACGGCACTCCTCTCACCGGCTGGTGCTCGGTCACCCGTCGTCGCTCAGACACCCCCGTGCCGACCCCGGAGGAGGTGCTGGGCCTCCCGCTGCCAGTCGCTGAGGGTGAGCAGGACGAGCAGGAAGAGCACGGCACGACGGGTGGGACCGGCCGGGGCGATGCACCCGGCGCCCCGTGGTCATCGCGCGAGACCGAGCCTCCCCCCTTCTGAGTCCCCATCTGACCCGGCGCTACCTCCCCTCCCCCCCGGCACTTCCCTCCCCGCAGGGGCTCCCTGACAACCGCGGGCTGATCCCGGTGTCCACCGCCCCACGCCTCGACCTCCCGCCCGAATCCTGCTCGAGGGGTGACGTCACGCCCCGTAGGCTGTGCCCCGTGATCCCGCTCGTGCTCGCGTCCGCGTCCCCGGCCCGCCTCACCACTCTGACCAGGGCCGGAGTCCGGCCCGAGGTGATCGTGTCGGGTGTCGACGAGGACGCGGCGATCGCCGCGGCACAGGAGCGGCACGGAGAGCTCGAGGCCGCCGACGTCGCGCTGACCCTCGCCCGGGCCAAGGCCGAGCAGGTGAGCGCCGAGCACGACGTCGACGCACTCGTGCTCGGTTGCGACTCGGTGCTCGAGCTGGACCGCGAGATCTTCGGCAAGCCGCACTCCTCGCAGGTGGCGATCGAGCGCTGGCAACGCATGCGGGGTCGCTCCGGTGTCCTGCACTCGGGCCACTGGGTCATCGACGACCGGAGCGAGGGCTCCGGCGCGACGCTCGGCGGGACCGCCTCGACCACCGTGCACTTCGCCGACCTCACCGATGCCGAGATCGCGCACTACGTCGCCACCGGCGAGCCGCTCCACGTCGCCGGCGGCTTCACCGTCGACGGCCTCGGCGGCCCCTACGTCACCGGCATCGAGGGCGACTACCACGCCGTGGTCGGTGTCAGTCTGCCGCTGCTGCGCGACCTGGTCGGTCAGCTCGACCTCGCCTGGCACGAGCTCACGGACCACTCCTGAGCCGCATGCGAGGCGGCAGTCCCCGGGCGTGACCCGGACCGCTGCCGCCGTCGGCGGCCGAGCACGCCATCGACCTCATCACCGCGGACCGGGACGACGAGGCAGGGGTAGAGCAGCTCGTGGGTGACGGGGTCGACCTCCTCGTCGATGCCCTCGGGTATGCCCCCTCGCAGGCCGAGCACCTGACCCGCCTCTCGCGTCGCTGCGGCGGGACGGCATACCTCAGCGCGAAAGCCGTCTATGTCGATCCGCGCGGCCACCACCTCAACTCCCCCGGCGGCGCCCACGTCACCGCGCCGGTCCCCGAGAGCACGCCGACGATGGCCTGGGCCGGGCACGAGGTCCGGAGCCGGGAGGGCTACGGCGCCGGCAAGGCGGAGTCCGAGCGTGTGCTGCGGGACCACGGCGAGCGCGTCAGCGTGCTGCGACCGAGCACGATCCACGGCGCCTGGGTGCGGCGGGGGCGCACCGCCGCAGTGCTCGCCCTCGCCCGCCGGGTCCGCCGAGGGGAGGGACCCACGGTCGCGGTCCTCCCGCGTCCGGGGCGGCGACGTGGTCGAGTCGACCACCTCCACCGAGGTCCTCGCGGGTGCCGTGCTCGCCCGCGCCGACCGCCCCCGGACCTCCCCTGGCGCGTGCCCATGATGCTCGACACGACGCGCCTCACGCACCTCGGTGTCACCCTGCCGACGTCCACGGACGCGCTGGAGCAGGAGGTCCGCTGGCTTCTCCACCAGCGAGGAGACTCCCCCGGCGCCGCGTCCTCCCCCGGTCAGGCGTCGTAGTCGATGGTGACCGTCTCGGTCACCGGGTGCGACTGGCACATGAGGCGGTAACCGCGCTCGACCTCGTCCGGCTCGAGGGCGTAGTTGCGCTCCATCCACACCTCGCCGTCGACGACCTTGGCCCGGCAGGTGCCGCAGACGCCGCCGGTGCAGGAGAAGGGGGCGTCCGGCCGCTCCCGCAGCGTCGCGGCGAGGATCGTCTCGGCCGTGGTCTGCATCGGCACGGTCGTGGTCCGACCGTCCAGGGTCACCGTGGCGACCGCCTCCGGCGGCGCGCCCGGGTCCACCGGTTCCGCAGGCGTCTGCTCCGTGACCGGGGCCCCGTCGCCGTCGACGTGGAAGATCTCGTGGTGCACGTGCTCGGAGTCCACACCACGCTCGGCGAGGATCTCCTGCACCGTCTCCACCATCCCGAACGGCCCGCAGAGGTACCACTCGTCGACCTGGTCCTCGGGGATGAAGGTGGCGAGCAGCTGCTCGACCTTCTCCCGGTCGATACGGCCGGTGAGCAGCTCGGCGTCCTGCGGCTCCCGGGAGAGCACGTTGAGCAGCGTGAATCGGCCGGGGAAGCGGTTCTTGAGGTCCATCAGCTCCTCGAGGAACATGACGGAGTCGGTGCGGCGGTTGCCGAAGACGAGGGTGACCCGGGAGTGCGGCTCCTCCTCCAGGGCCGTCGTCAGCAGCGAGAGCACGGGGGTGATCCCGGAGCCCGCGGCGATGCCGACGTGGTGCCGCGTCGCGGTCGGCTGCGTCGGGCAGGTGAACGACCCCATCGGGGTCATGACCTGCAGCGTGTCCCCCGCCTGCACCTGCTCGTTGAGCCAGGTCGACATGAGCCCGCCGGGCACGGTCGCGGTGGCGACCCGCAGCTCTCCCCGCTCCCGAGACTGCGCGCGCGAGATGCAGCAGGAGTAGGAGCGCCGGGCGTCCTCGCCGTCGATGGTGGCGCGCACGGTGAGGTGCTGCCCCGGCTCGAAGATGAACTCCTCGCGCAGCTCCTCGGGGATCTCGAAGCTGATGGCGACCGCCTGGTCGGTCAGGCGGTCCACCCGGCGCACCGTGAGGTCGTGGAACCGCGCGCGACGGCGGGTCGGCTGCTGGATCAGGCTCAACGAATCGCTCCTGTCGGGGGTCTGGGGCGCAGCCCCAGCTGCGGGGGGACCCGGGGGCGGAGCCCCCGGGCGATCAGATCGTCTTGAACTCGTCGAACGGCTCCCGGCACGTACGGCACCGCCGCAGCGCCTTGCAGGCGGTCGACCCGAAGCGGGCGACCTCCTCGGTGTCCTGCGATCCGCAGTGCGGGCAGGCGACCACCCGGATCTGCAGCCCGACGGGCACCGGGCCGGCCGCGTGCGCCCGGTCGCCGGTGGGCGGCGCGATCCCGAAGCGGCGCAGCTTGGTGCGCCCCTCCTCGCTCATCCAGTCGGTGGTCCACGCCGGCGAGAGCCGGGTCACGACGTCGACGGGTATGCCGTGCCGCTGCGCCGCCTCGCGCACGCCGTCCTCCATCGCGTGCATGGCGGGGCAACCGGAGTAGGTCGGGGTGATGGTCACCCGGAGCCCGGGGCTGCCGTCGACGTCGGCGGGCTCGACGTCGCGGATGACCCCGAGGTCGTCGATGGTGATGACCGGGATCTCGGGGTCGGCGACCCCGCGGATCGCCCGCTCGGCGTCCGCCAGCTCGGCGTCGGTCAGCCCGGCGCGGGTCAGCCCGGCGCGGGCCGGCTCAGGGCGGTCTCCTGGTCCGGCCACCATCACCAGGTCGCCCCGGGATGGCTGCGGTGGATGTGCTGCATCTCGGCGAGCAGGTAGCCCATCTGCTCGGAGTGGATCCCGTCGCGACCGCCGCGGGCGTGCCAGCGGGGCGCGTCGGGCATGCTCAGTGTGGCCCGCTCCAGCACCTGCCCGACGTGCTCGTTGACGGCCTCGGTCAAGGTCGACGGGAGCACGCCGATCCCCTGCTCGGCGGCCCAGCGCGCGGCGTCGTGGTCCTCGCCCAGCTCGGCGACGTAGGGGTGGACGGCGACGAGCCCCTGCTGCATCCGCTCGTGGCTCTCCGCCGTGCCGTCGCCGAGGCGCAGCACCCACTGCGTCGCGTGGTCGCGGTGGTAGTCGACCTCCTTGACCGCCTTCGCGGCGATGGCCGCCAGCGTCTCGTCGGCGGAGTCGAGCAGGCGGGCATACAGCTCGCACTGGTAGGCGGAGAACCACAGCATCCGCGCCATCTCGTGCGCGAAGTCGCCGCGCGGCTGCTCGACGAGCTGCACGTTGCGGAACTCGCGCTCGTCGCGCAGCATCGCGAGGTCGTCCTCGTCCCGCACCGGGTCGGCGTCCTCCACCTCCCCGGCGCGGGTCAGCAGCGCGCGGGCCTGTCCGACGAGGTCGAGCCCGACGTTGCCGAGGGCCATGTCCTCCTCGATCTGCGGGGCGTGGGTGAGCCACTCCCCGAGCCGCTGGGCATAGATGAGGGCGTCGTCGCCGAGTCCGAGGAGGTAGTCGACGTGGTGCTGCTCTCTCACAGGTACTCCACGTCCTCCGGCACGTCGTAGAACGTGGGGTGCCGGTAGACCTTGTCGGCGGCCGGGTCGAAGAAGCTGTCGCGCTCGTCCGGGCTGGAGGCGGTGATGTCGCTGGAGGCGACGACCCAGATCGACACACCCTCCTGCCGCCGGGTGTAGAGATCCCGCGCGTTGCGCAGCGCCATCTCCCGGTCGGGGGCGTGCAACGACCCGGCGTGCACGTGCGAGAGCCCACGCTTGGCCCGCACGAAGACCTCCCACAGCGGCCAGCCGGCGGTGGTCATGCGACCTCCTGCGCGGCCTGCTTGTCGGCATACGCCGCCGCGGCCTCACGCACCCACGCGCCGTCCTCGTGCGCCTGGACCCGGGTGCTGATCCGCTGCTCGTTGCACGGGCCGTCGCCCTTGAGCACGCGCCAGAACTCGTCCCAGTCGATGTCGCCGAAGTCCCAGTGCCCGCGCTCCTCGTTCCACCGCAGGTCCGGGTCGGGCAGGGCCAGGCCGAGCTTCTGCGCCTGCGGGACGGTCATGTCGATGAACTTCTGCCGCAGGTCGTCGTTGGAGAACCGCTTGATCCCCCAGGCCATGCTCTGGGCGGTATGCCCTTTGCTGGCGGCCTCGCCGGAGTCCGGCGGGCCGAACATCATCAGCGCCGGCCACCACCACCGGTCGGCCGCGTCCTGCGCCATCGCCTGCTGCTCCTCGGTGCCGCGGGCGAGCGTCCAGAGGATCTCGAAGCCCTGCCGCTGGTGGAAGGACTCCTCCTTGCACACCCGGATCATGGCGCGGGCGTAGGGGCCGTAGGAGCACCGGCACAGCGGCACCTGGTTCATGATCGCGGCACCGTCCACGAGCCACCCGATCGCGCGACGTCGGCCCAGGTCAGGGTCGGGTAGTTGAAGATCGAGGAGTACTTCTGCTTGCCCTGGTGCAGCTTGTCGAGCAGCTCGGAGCGGTCCACCCCGAGGGTCTCGGCGGCGGAGTAGAGGTAGAGCCCGTGGCCCGCCTCGTCCTGCACCTTGGCCATGAGGATCGCCTTGCGGCGCAGACTGGGCGCCCGGCTGATCCAGTTGCCCTCCGGCTGCATGCCGATGATCTCGGAGTGCGCGTGCTGCGCCATCTGCCGGATCAGCGTGGTGCGGTAGGCCTCCGGCATGGCGTCGCGCGGCTCGACCCGCTGGTCGTCCTCCACCAGCCCGTCGAAGTAGGCGGCGAGCGCCTCGGTGTAGTCCTCCGTCTCCGCCGCGTTGAGCGGCGAGGGCCTCGCCTGGGTGTCGGTGCCTGGCTGGCCGAAGTCGTTGCCGTACATGACCTCAGTGTGCCAGAGATCCACGACTTTGTATAACGCAAGTCACGTCATTTGACGGTCACGGTGTAACAAACCGCGGGTGCGAGACTGGGACGGTGAGCCATCCGCACGAGCAGGCCCCCGCCGCCGACGCCAGCGTCCGCACCGCGCGCCCCAACGACGCGCCCGCGGTGGGGCTCGTGCAGGCCTTCGTCTGGCACCAGGAGTATGCCGACGTGCTCGACCCCGAGGTCCTGGAGGCGCTGACCGGCCCACGGTTCGCCTCGGCATGGCGCCAGTCGCTGGAGCACCCGCCCTCCCCGCGGCACCGCCTGCTGGTCGCGTGCGCCGGACCGCAGGTCACCGGCTACGTCGCGGTCGGCCCGGCGGAGGAGGAGCCCGGTCTGCCCGAGGGCACCTCGGCGCTGCTCCTCGACGGTGGCGTCCACCCCGAGGCGCGCCGTGCCGGCCACGGCTCCCGCCTGCTCAACGCTGCGGTCGACACCCTGCGCGCCGCCCACGACGAGCTCGAGGCGGTGGCCACCTGGGTGCTGGCCGAGGCCGAGGTCACGCGGGGCTTCCTCCAGGCCGCCGGCTTCGAGCCGGACGGCGCGTGGCGTGACCGGGTGGTGGCCGACGACGGGCGGACCGTCCGCGAGGTCCGCCTGGTGGCCTGGCCGTGACGCCGCCCACGGGCACCTGAGGCGAGGGTCCTGACGTGGCCGGCCGGCTGGTGGGGGTGGATCTGGCGCGCACGCTCGCGCTGCTGGGGATGTTCGCCGCCCACCTGGTCGAGCAGGAGGGGCCTGGGCCCGGTGGGGTGAGCTGGGTGTTCCAGACGGTCGCGGGTCGCTCCTCCGCGCTCTTCGCCGTCCTGGCCGGGGTGAGCCTCGTCCTGGCCTCGCCCCGGACCGAGGTGCTGGCCGATCCGCGCCTCCACCGCCGCCGGGTCCTGGTCCGCGCCGCGCTGGTCGGCGGCCTGGGGCTGCTGCTGGGACTGCCCAGCTCCGGGATCGCGGTGATCCTCACCTACTACGGCCTGCTCTTCTGCTGCGCCCTGCCGGTGCTCTCCTGGCGGGCGGCACCGTTGGCCTGGCTGGCGCTCGCCTGGGGGCTCCTCAGCCCGGTGCTCAGCCTCATCCTGCGCCCGGCGCTGCCCGAGCCCACGCTGGCCGTGCCGTCCCTGGCCACGCTGCTCACGGGGCCGCTCCAGCTCCTCGGCGAGCTCCTCGTCACCGGCTACTACCCGGTGCTCACCTGGGCGACCTACCTCTTCGCCGGGATGGCGGTCGGGCGCGTCCTGCACGACCGCGGGCCCGTCCCCGGGGTCACCCGACCCCTCGTCCTCGCCGCCGGGGCGACCGCGGTGCTGGCCCTCGGCGTCTCGAGGCTGGTCACCCGCAGCGAGGAGGTCCGGACCTCGCTGCTGGCCACGGTCGGCCTCGGCCCAGGCGACTGGGCGGTGCTCGACCACGAGCGGCGCACCGGCTTCTACGGCACCCACCCCGAGGGCAGTCCCTGGTGGCTCGGCGTCTGGGCGCCGCACAGCGGCAGCGTCGTGGATCTCGTGCACACGACCGCAGCGGCGACTTTCGTGCTCGGGTGCTGCCTCATCCTGGTCCGCGTCCTCTCCGTCCTGCCCTGGGCCCTGCTCGCGGGAGCCGGTCGCGCCACCCTCAGCCTCTACTCGGCACACGTCGTGCTGCTGGCCACACCCCTGGGCGACGCCGGCCCCTGGGCGCCGGACACCTCGACCGGTCTGCTGGCGCACAGCCTCCTCGCGCTGGTGGTGGGCGCCATGCTGGTGGCCGTCGGTCGACGCGGCCCGTTGGACGCGGTCGTCAGCGCCGCCGTGCGCTCCGTGGGCACCACAGCCGCCACACCCGCCACATCCTGAACGCGACGACGACGCGCGTTCACCTTGTGTTCACTTTTCGGTGAACTCTGGGGTAGGCTAGGTGAACAGAAGATGAACGACTCGACCCGAGACTCATCTCTCGGAGGAGGTGGACCCCATGGCGACCGTTCGCTCCCTGCGGACCGACACCACGCGCGCGACCCGGGCCCTCACGTGGGTCCCGGTCACCGACACCACCGGCCGCACCCGGATGGAGATGCGCTGGCACGTCGACGCCCCCGCACCCAGGATCCGGCGCAAGGCGCTGGCCTGAGCAGCCGGACGACGACGACACACGCGCAGGAAGGGCGGGCCCGATCGGGCCCGCCCTTCCTCACGTCATGCCTGCGGCCGCGTCGTGCCGCGCCTCAGGTCGATCAGACCTCGGAGCCGGAGCCGTCCGACTCGGCGGAGTCCGAGGCGGCGCCGGTGCCACCACCGTTGCCGCCACGACCACGGCCGCCCCGACGGCGGCGCTGACGACGCGGACGCTCGCCGCCCTCGCCCTCGGCGTCGCTCCCAGAGGCGTCGCCGCCGTCGGCGTCACCGCTCGTGGCCGGCTCGGTCACCTCGGGCGCCTCGGCGTCGTCCGCACGGCTGGGCTCCCCGGCGGGCTGCCCCTGCTCCGGGGCCGGGGTCTGGCCCTCGCCCGACGCGCCCTGCTCCTGCGCGACGACCGCCGCGAGCGAGAGCTTGCCGCGAGGGTCGATCTCCTTGAGCTCGACCTGGACCTTCTGGCCCACGCCCAGCACGTCCTCGACCGCGTCGATGCGCTTGCCACCGACGAGCTTGCGGATCTCGGAGATGTGCAGCAGCCCGTCCTTGCCCGGCAGCAGCGACACGAACGCCCCGAAGGTCGTGGTCTTGACCACGGTCCCGAGGAATCGCTCGCCGACCTCCGGCATCTGCGGGTTGGCGATCGCGTTGATCGCCGCCCGCGCGGCCTCGGCCGAGGGGCCGTCGGTCGCGCCGATGTAGACGGTGCCGTCGTCCTCGATCGAGATGTCGGCGCCGGTGTCCTCCTGGATCTGGTTGATCATCTTGCCCTTCGGGCCGATGACCTCGCCGATCTTGTCGGTGGGCACGCGCACCGAGATCACCCGCGGGGCGTAGGGGCTCATCTCGTCCGGGGCGTCGATCGCCTCGTTCATGACGTCCAGGATGTGCAGACGCGCGTCGCGGGCCTGGGTCAGGGCGCCGGCGAGCACGTCGGCGGGGATGCCGTCGAGCTTGGTGTCCAGCTGGATCGCGGTGACGAACTCCTTGGTGCCGGCGACCTTGAAGTCCATGTCGCCGAAGGCGTCCTCGGCGCCGAGGATGTCGGTCAGCGCGGCATACTTCGTCTCGGACGTCCCGGCGTCGTTCTTGATCTCCGCCGAGACCAGTCCCATCGCGATGCCCGCCACCGGCGCGCGCAGCGGCACACCAGCGTTGAGCAGCGACATCGTGGACGCGCAGACCGAGCCCATCGAGGTCGAGCCGTTGGAGCCGAGCGCCTCGGACACCTGGCGGATCGCGTAGGGGAACTCCTCGCGGGTCGGCAGCACCGGCATGAGCGCCCGCTCGGCGAGCGCGCCGTGGCCGATCTCGCGCCGCTTGGGCGAGCCGACGCGACCGGTCTCACCGGTCGAGTAGGGCGGGAAGTTGTAGTTGTGCATGTAGCGCTTGCGCGACACCGGGGAGAGGGTGTCCAGCTGCTGCTCCATGCGCAGCATGTTGAGCGTGGTCACGCCCATGATCTGGGTCTCGCCGCGCTCGAAGATCGCCGAGCCGTGCGCCCGCGGGATGACCTCGACCTCGGCGGACAGGGCACGGATGTCCTTGAGCCCGCGACCGTCGATACGGACCTCGTCGCGCAGGATGCGCTCACGGATGAGCTTCTTCTGCACGGCGCGGTAGGCCGCGGACAGCTCCTTCTCGCGACCGGCGAAGGCGGCGTCCGACCCGTCGTCGTCGCCGGCCAGCCGGGTCATCATGGCGGCCTTGATCTCGTCGACGCGGTCCTCGCGCTCGGCCTTGCCGGCGATCTGGAGCGCCGCAGCGAGGTCGCCGGAGACGGCCTCCTCGACGGCGGCGTAGGCGTCGTCCTCGTAGTCGAGGAAGCGCGGGAACTCCTGGACCTCCTTGGCGGACTCCTGGGCGAGCTGGGCCTGAGCGTCGCAGAGGGCCTTGATGAACTTCTTGGACTCCTCGAGGCCTTGGGCCACGACCTCCTCGGTCGGGGCCTGCTTGCCCTCGGACTTCACCAGGTCCCAGGTCGCCTCGGTGGACTCGGCCTCGACCATCATGATGGCCACGTCGTCACCGTCGACGACCCGCCCGGCGACGACCATGTCGAAGGTCGAGCGCTCGGCGTCGGAGAAGTTCGGGAAGGCGACCCACTGGCCGTCGATGAGGGAGATGCGCACGCCACCGATGGGGCCGCTGAAGGGCAGGCCGGAGATCTGGGTGGAGGCGGACGCGGCGTTGATCGCGAGCACGTCGTACTGGTGCTCGGGGTCGAGCGACAGCACGGTGATGACGACCTGGACCTCGTTGCGCAGCCCCTTGGCGAAGGTCGGGCGCAGCGGGCGGTCGATCAGCCGGCAGGTGAGGATCGCGTCCGTGGACGGGCGACCCTCACGCCGGAAGAAGCTGCCGGGGATCTTGCCGAGGGCATACATCTTCTCCTCGACGTCCACCGTCAGCGGGAAGAAGTCGAAGTGGTCCTTGGGGTGCTTGCCGGCCGTGGTGGTCGACAGCAGCATGGTCTCGTCGTCGAGGTAGGCGGTGACGGAGCCGCCGGCCTGCCTGGCCAGGCGTCCGGTCTCGAACCGGACGGTGCGGGTGCCGAAGCTGCCGTTGTCGATCGTGGCTTCGGCGGCGGTGATCTCTGGACCCTCCATGGGCCCTCCTTTTCTGCTCAACTCTGCTCACGGCGCGGGGCATCATCGTTGTGCCCGGCCGGTCCTGCAGGCGAGGGGCGTGTGCCGGCCCCCCACCTCATACGCGAAGGAGCGGTCCCCGTGACGGGAACCGCTCCCAGGCGAAGTCTCAGCGACGCAGGCCGAGTCGCTTGATCAGCGACCGGTAGCGCTCGATGTCGATCTCCTCGAGGTAGCGCAGCAGCCGCTTGCGCTTGCCGACCAGCAGCAGCAGGCCGCGGCGGCTGTGGTGGTCGTGCTTGTGCTCGCGGGAGTGCTCGGTGAGCTCCTTGATGCGGGCGGTCAGCAGCGCGACCTGGACCTCGGGGGACCCGGTGTCGCCCTCGGTCGTGGCGTACTCCTTGATGATGTCCTGCTTGGCGGCAGTGTCGATCGCCATGGGCGACTCCTTCGTGTTGTTGCGCGGCGCCAACCCGGGCCTGTTCACCGGGGCACTCTCGAATCCGCGGCCGTCATGACGGCACCGTTCAGGTTATCAGTGGGGCGGGATCGGCCCTAATCTGCGCGTATGCCCCGGTTGCGCACCGTCTCCGCCAGCTCGCCCGGCTGGACCCGCCGACGTTCCGGGCGTGGGTTCACCTACCTGGACGCCAAGGGCGAGCGGCTGCCGGACGAGGAGGTCGAGCGGGTCAAGGCGCTGGCCATCCCGCCCGCCTGGCAGGACGTCTGGATCTGTCCGCACCCGCAGGGGCACCTCCAGGCGGTCGGCACCGACGACGCCGGACGGCGGCAGTACCTCTACCACCCGGCCTGGCGGGAGAAGCGGGACCGGATGAAGTTCGACCGGGTGCTCGCGGCGGCGGCCGAGCTGCCCGCGGCGCGACGGCGGGTGGCCCGTGACCTGGCGCAGGAGGGTATGCCCGCCGAGCGCGCCGAGGCGGTCGCCGTGCGGCTGCTGGACCTGGGCTACTTCCGGATCGGCAGCGACGTCTACACCGACGCGCACGGCAGCTTCGGCCTCACCACGCTGGAGCGCCGGCACGTCCGCGCCCGGGGTGACGTGCTGGTCTTCCGCTTCGTGGGCAAGTCCGGCGTCGAGCACACGGTCGAGATCGACGATGCCGACGTCATCGCGGCGCTGGACCGGATGCGGCGGCGCCGGTCCGGGCAGCGGCTGCTGGCCTACCAGGACGGGCGCCGCTGGATCGACCTCGACGCGCCGCGGTCAACCTCTACCTCGACGAACTGCTCGGGGGCGAGCTGACCGCCAAGGACTTCCGGACCTGGCACGCGACGGTGCTGGCGGCGACCTCGCTGGCGCTGACCGAGGAGGCGGGCGACACCCAGGCCTCGCGTCGGCGGGCGGTGAAGGCCGCTGTGGACGAGGTGGCGGCATACCTCGGCAACACCCCGACCGTCGCGCGCGCATCCTACATCGACCCGCGCGTCATCGACCTCTACGAGAGCGGCACGACGATCGCCGAGGTGGCGCGGCGGCGGCACCGCTCACCGGCGGCCCGGACGCGTGACCTGGAGAAGGCCGTGCTAGAGATGCTGGCATGACCCTGGAGACCTTCCCCACGGACTGGCGGCGGGCGCTGTGCATCGCCGCCCACCCCGACGACCTGGAGTACGGCACGGCCGCGGCGGTGGCCCGGTGGACCGCCGAGGGCAAGGAGGTCACCTACCTGCTCGTCACGCGCGGGGAGGCCGGCATCGCCACGATGCCGCCGGAGGAGGCCGGCCCGGTCCGCGAGCAGGAGGAGCGGGACGGCGCCCGCGAGGTGGGCGTCGAGGACGTGCGCTTCCTCGACGACTTCTCCGACGGAAGGCTGGAGGCCGACCTGCGGCTGCGGCGCGAGCTCGCCCGTGTGATCCGCGAGGTGCGGCCCGAGGTGGTGACCACCATCACGCACGCCGAGACCTTCCCGGGCGGTGGGCTCAACCAGGCCGACCACCGCGTCGTCGGCCTGAGCGTCATCGACGCCGTGGCCGCGGCGGGCAACCGGTGGATCTTCCCCGAGCTGGTCACCGAGGGCCACGAGCCGTGGGACGGTGTGCGCTGGATCGCGTCCTCGGCCGGGCATACCCCCACGCACGAGGTCGACGTCACCGACACCTTCGAGCGCGGCGTCGCCTCGCTGGAGGCGCACCGGCAGTACCTCGCCGCGCTGGACGACGACTACCCCTCCCCGCGCGAGCTGCTCGGCATGATCCTGGGCAGCACCGACGGCGCCGGCGACAGCACCGGCCCCACCCGGTATGCCTGGCGCGCCCAGGTCTGGCAGCGCTGAGCCACCCCCGCCGGGCGCCACCGTGCCCCCGCGGCCGCCCACTCCGGCCCGCACCCTCCCATCGCTGACCTGAGCAGAGAAACGTGCTCGACGCACAGGTTGCAACCCCTGCCTGGGCCAGATTTCTCTGCTCAGCAGGGACACAGCCACCCCCACCCGACCTGAGCAGAGACATGTGCCCGACGCACGCGCTGCAACCCCTGCCTGGGCCAGCCTTCTCTGCTCAGGCGGGACCGGAAGCACCAGCGGCCCTGGCGGGACCGGAAGCACCAGCGGCCCCGGCGGGACCGGAAGCACCGGCGGCTCCGGCGCACCAGCGCTCAGGCCGGTCGGCGGAGGGACGCCCGCGCGAGGGCCTGCCGGATCTTGGCCCGCACGAGCCCCGGCGTGGCCAGGTCTGCCCAGGTGAGTCGCACGACCTCGTAGCCCAGCTCCCGCAGCCGGTCCTCGCGCACCTTCTCGGCCATGAGCACGTCCCGGTCGTCGTACTTCACCCGGCCGTCGAACTCCAGCAGGACGTTCGTGCCCTTGATCCGGAAGTCCGACCGCGCCACCAGCCAGCCGGCGGGGCCGTAGATCTCGACCTGGCACTCGACCTCGATGTCGAGCAGGTGCAGCAGCCAGGCCGTGCGTGACTCCCCGGCGCTCTCCCTGCTGCCGTCGGCCAGGTCGGCCACCAGGCGCGCTGCAGGCCGGTCACGCCGCAGGCACGACAGGTCGACCAGGGAGCGGAGCTCCTCCGGGGTCGCGGCGCCGACCCGCAGGGCCGAGTCGGCGGCGACCAGCCCGCACTCGGCGCCGTGCACGACGGCCTCCTGGAGACTGGCGAGCGCGGGCCGGACCACGGGTATACCGTCCTGGTCGGTGACCTGTCCCGGCGGCACCGGCGCGTGCACCCACAGGCCTCCCGAGCGGTGGCCACGGCCGCAGCCCACGCGGCTCCCGTGGACCTCGTCGTCGAGACCGTGCACGTCCAGGTCCTGAACCACCAGCCCGCTGCGGTGGCTGAGTGCGACCTGCCCAGGTTCGGTGCCCAGCGACGCCAGCGAACCCGCGACCGCGAGCGCGCGCAGGCGATGACGCTCCCACGGGGGCGACGCCTCCCATACCCGCCGGTCGACGAGGACCTCCCGGCGCAGGCGGAGGAGCACCCCCGCGGCGACCTGGCTCCGGATGACCGTGTCGGACACACCGGCACGGTGCAGGTGGGCCGTCGTGAGCCCGTGCGGGTGCACCTCCAGCAGCCGACCCACCCGCGGGTCCATCGCGTCGCCCCTCATTGGACCAGCCTGCCGCGCCGCGACGACTCAGCGCCGGACTTGTCCACAGGTGCCGGATCCGCAGGTGGACCTGAGCAGAGGAAGGCACGTAGACCGGAGCCTGAGCAGAGAAGGGTGTGCCACGCGGGGGTTGCAGCGCCTGCCTCGGGCACATCTCTCTGCTCAGGCGGGAGGGGACCTCAGGTGCGGCGCTGGCAGTTGCCGCACCAGAAGAGGTTGCGGCCGGCGACGACCTTGTGCCGGATGCTCGCGCCGCAGCGCAGGCACGGCTGACCGGTGCGCTTGTAGACGGCGAACTCGCGGGGCACGTCGGGCAGCTCGCCGCGCTCCAGGGCCGCCTCGGTGTCCGCAGCCACGTCGTCGAGGGTGATGATCGTGCCGGTCCGCACCCCCAGCGGCATAAGCCGCACGAGGTCCTCCCAGATGAGCTGCCAGGATGCCGGCTTGAGCGAGCGGCCGGGCTTGAGCGGGTGCAGCCGGTGCCGCCACAGCACCTCGCAGCGGTAGATGTTGCCCACCCCGGCGAGCACCGTCTGGTCCATGAGCAGCTCGGCGACGGTCTTGCCCGAGCGGCGGATCTTCCGGTATGCCTCGTCCGGGTCGTTCAGCCCGCCCACCGGCTGCAGCGGGTCCGGCCCCTGCCGGCGCACCAGCCGGTCCACCTCCGCCTCGTCCACGAGCTCGCAGGCCATCGGGCCGCGCAGGTCGGCGACCCGGGTGTCCGAGAGCAGCCGCAGCCGCACCTGCCCGGTCGCGGGCGGCTCGCTGCCTGGCGGCTCCACCGGCAGCACGAACCACTTGCCGATGAGCCCGAGGTGGACGTAGAGGGTGCGCCCCTGCGCGAAGTCGACGAAGAGCAGCTTGCCGTGGGCCCACGACCCGTCCACGACCTGCCCGTCCAGGACGGCGGCCTCCTGCGCGAAGCGGCCCTGCGGGCTGCTGACCTGCGGCGTCGTGCCGCCGTAGGCGGCGTCGAGGGCGCGGGCGAGCCGGTGCAGCGTGTGTCCCTCGGGCATGACCCGATGCTCTCACGCAGCGCCGGCACCGGCCCTCTCAGCCGGTGTTGCGCAGACCTGCCGCCACCCCGTTGACGGTCACGAGCAGCGCCCGCTGCAGCTCGTCGACCTCGTCGTCGCCGGGTCCGGCCGCCCCCTCGTCGGCCGCGGCCGTCTCGTCCGGCCGCTCGCGCAGCCGGCGCAGCAGCTCCACCTGCAGGTAGGAGATCGGGTCGAGGTAGTTGTCCCGGACGGCCAGCGTGCGCTTGAGCACCGGCTGGTCGTCGAGCAGGTCCTCCTCCCCCGTCAGCGCCTTGAGCTCGGTGACGGTGAGCTCGAACTCCTCGCGGATGGTCGCGAAGACGTGCCGCAGCTCCTCCGGCACGAGGGTGTCGACGTAGTGCGCCGCGATGCCGAGGTCGGTCTTGGCGACGGTCATCTCGACGTTGGAGATCACCGAGCGGAAGAAGTGCCAGTGCTCCAGCATCTCGTGCAGCGTCTCGCCGTGCCCGGCCTCGCGCGCCGCCCGCAGCCCGGAGCCGACACCGAACCACCCCGGGACGATCTGCCGGGTCTGGGTCCAGCCGAAGACCCACGGGATCGCCCGCAGCCCGTCCAGGCCCTTGCCGGTGTCCGGCCGCTTGCTCGGGCGGGAGCCGATGTTGAGCGCGCCCAGCTGGTCGACCGGCGTCGCCGCGACGAAGTAGGCCGGCAGGTCTTCGTCGTCGATGAGGCTGCGGTAGGCCGCGAAGGCGGCGTCGCTGGCCACGTCCATGACCGCGCCGTAGCGCTCCCGCTCCTCGGCGGTGGTCCGTGGGTCGCGGTGCAGCGCCGAGGCCCGCAGGACCGCGGCGAGGGACAGCTCCAGGTTCTCCTGCGCGAGGGCCGGCAGCGAGTACTTGTCGGAGATGACCTCACCCTGCTCGGTGAACTTGATGTCGCCCTCCAGCACCCCGTTGGGCTGGGCGAGGATGGCGTCGTAGGTCGGGCCGCCGCCGCGGCCGACCGAGCCGCCGCGACCGTGGAAGAGCCGCAGTCGCACGCCGTGCTTCGCCGCGACGTCGCGCAGCGCCCGCTGCGCTTGGTGGATGCCCCACTGGCTGGTGAGCACGCCGGCCTGTTTGTTGGAGTCGGAGTAGCCGAGCATGACCTCCTGGACGTCCCCGCGCAGCCGCACCAGCTCACGGTATGCCGGGGTGGACAGCATCGAGTCGACCAGCGCCGCGGCACCGCGGAGCTCGTCGATCGTCTCCAGCAGCGGCGCGAAGCCGATGAGCGCGAAGGCGCCCTCGCCCCCGGCGTCGCCGTGCAGGTCGACGAGCCCGGCCTCCCGCGCGAGCACGGCCGCGGCCAGCACGTCGTCCGGTCCCTGCGTCATGGAGATGATGTAGGTCTCGACGACGTCCTCACCGTAGGTCGCGACCGCCTGCCGGATCTCGTCGAAGACGGCCAGCGTCTTCTCCCGGGGTGCCGCCCGGGTGAGCAGCGGGCGGCGGGAGCCGAGCTCGGCGCCGAGCAGCTCCAGCCGCGCCTCGCGGTTCAGCGCGTCGTAGCCCTCCTCTCCCGCAGCCCCGGCGGCGTCCAGCATCGGCGCCAGCGTCTCGTGGTGCTTCTCGGAGTGCTCGCGCACGTCGAGCGTCGCCAGGTGCAGGCCGGTGGAGGCGATGGTCTGGGTCGCGTGGGCCAGCCGCCCGTCGGCGACCAGCTCCCCGCCGTGCCGGCGCAGCGAGTCGGCGACCACCTGCAGGTCGGCGACGACCTCGTCCACCGAGGCGTAGTCGCGCCCCTCCTCGTGCGGCGTGCCCGCGTCGAAGCGACGGCGCGTGTTGAGCAGCTTGGCCCGCACGCAGGTCAGCTTGAGCCGGTAGGGCTCCTGGGCGTTCAGCTCGAGCACCCGCTTGTCGAGGCCGGGCAGGTGCGCGAGGTCCTCGCGCACCGACGCCAGCAGCTCCTCCTCGACGTCGACGACCAGGGTGGAGGAGGAGACCTGCGAGATCAGCACATCGACCAGCGCGAGCGCGACCTTGATGGCATGCGTGCCCTGCAGCGTGAGCACCTCGCGGGTGACCGCCGGCGTGACGTAGGGGTTGCCGTCCCGGTCCCCGCCGATCCAGCTGCCGAAGCGCAGCGGCGAGCGGGAGGCATCCATGCGGACGCCCTGCTCGGCGAGCAGGTCGGACAGGTGCCCGAGCAGGTTCGGCATCGTCGTGGTGAGCACCTCGTCGAGGTAGTACATCGCGTTGCGCGCCTCGTCGAGCGGGGTCGGGCGGTTCTGCCGCAGCTCGTCGGTCTGCCAGATCAGGTCGACCAGCTCGCCCAGCTCGCGGTCCTGGCGCCGCCGCGCGAGGGTCTCCGGCTCGGTGGTCGTCGCGAGCAGGTCGGACAGGTGGCGGATCTTGGTCAGCACGCTGCGCCGCGACGCCTCGGTCGGGTGCGCGGTGAAGACCGGCCGCATGTCCAGCTCGGCGACGCTGCTGGCCAGCAGCTCGGGGCCGCCGTGCTCGACGACGTCCCTGACCGCGGAGGTCAACCAGCCCTCGTCCTCGCTCCGGGCCGCGTGGGTGCGCACCCGGTGCACCTGCTCGGCGGCGTTCGCCAGGTGGAAGTATGCCGAGAACGCCCGGACGAGGTCGTGCGCCTGGTCCAGCGGGAGGCCGGCGAGGACCCGGCGGACGTCGGCGGCGGCCTGCTCGTCCCCCTCCTTGCTGGCCTTGGCGGCGAGCCGCACCTCCTCCACGGCGTCGAGGAGCTCCTGCCCGTGGTGCCGCACGAGCGACTGCCCGAGCAGGGTGGAGACCCGTCGGACGTCGGCACGGAGCTCGGGGCTGATGGGGTCGGTGGACGTCGGCTCGCTCACGCGTCGACCCTACGGCAACCAGGGTCGGCCTCCGAACCCCTCAGGGCTCCGCGACGTCCTCGGCGAGCGGCAGCTCCCACCAGTCGCACCCGTGCCACCTGCCGAACTTGCGGCCGACCCGGGTGAAGGCGCCCACCTGGGTGAAACCGAGCGACCGGTGCAGGGCGGCGCTGCCCGGGTTCGGCGGGGTCATACCGGCGACGGCGGTGCCGTAACCGAGCTCGCGCAACCGGTCCAGCAGCGCGCGGTAGAGCGCCGCGCCGATCCCCTGCCCGGCCGCCTCGGGCGCCAGGTAGACGCTGGTCTCCGCGGTCCGGGCGTAGGCGCGCCGGAGCCGGTAGGTGCCGGCGTAGGCATACCCGAGGAGCTCACCGTCCCGCTCGGCGACCAGCCACGCGTGCCGCTCCTGCGCGGCAGCGATGCGTCCGGCGAGGGCGACGTCGTCCGGCGGGTCGGTCTCGAAGGTGACCGCGGTGTCCCGCACGTAGGGCGCGTAGATCGCCGCGCAGCCCGCCGCGTCGGCGCCGGTGGCATCACGGATCGTGACGGGCTCCGGTGTCGTCGTCATCGTCCCTCCTGCTCGCGCAACGTCTCCCAGATGGCCCGCGCGGCCGGTGCCGCGACGTCGGACCCGATGCCGCCCTGCTCGACCATGACGAGCACGACGTATTCCGGGTCCTCGACCGGGCCGTAGGACGCGAACCACGAGGTCGCGTCCTGCCCGACGGACTCGGCCGACCCGGTCTTGCCGGCCAGCGGGTATGCCTCCTGCGGCCAGCCGGCGAAGGCGGCGGCGCCAGTGCCGTCGGTGACGACCGCCTCGAGGCCCGAGCGCAGGATCTGCCAGGTCTCGTCCTCCAGCGACACACTGCCCTGGTCGGGCCGCTCCAGCTCCTCGACCACGGTGCCGTCGACGCGCACCAGAGCGTCGGCCAGCTGCGGGGTCACGAGCCGGCCGCCGTTGGCGACGGCGGCGTAGACGACGGCCATCTGCAGCGGGGTGGTCGCGACGTCGCCCTGCCCGATGGAGAAGTTGGCCGCGTCACCCGGCCGCCACTGGCCCCCGTCGACGCAGTTCTCCTCCGCCAGCTGCTCGAGGAACTCCCGACGGTCCTCGTCCTCGACCTCCGGGTAGCCCTCCTCGGCACGCGCGCAGGCGTCCTCCCGGGTGGTCTCCCAGTAGTCCTGCTTCCACGCCCGCGACGGCAGCGTGCCCGCGACCTCGCCGGGCAGGTCGACCCCGGTGCGCTGCCCGAGCCCGAACCCACGGGCCACCGCGAGGAAGCGGTCCCGGGCGTCGGCCTCCGCGCCGCCGCCCAGGCCGCCGAGCTGGCGCCAGTGGTCGTAGGCCCACCGGTAGAACGTCGTGTCGCAGGAGACCTCGAGGATGCGCGGCAGGTCGATCTCGCCGTAGGCCTCCGACTCGTAGTTGGTGAACCGCTGCCCGGCGATGGTCACGGCGCCGGGGCAGGCATACTCCCCCTCGGGGTCGATGCCGGTCTGCAGCGCTGCGGGCAGCGTGACGACCTTGAAGGTGGACGCGGGCGGGAAGGTCTCCGCGACGAGCCGGTTGACCAGGGGCGCCCCCCGGTCGGGATCGAGAAGCCGGTCGTACTCCCGCGCGCTCACGCCGCGCGTCCACAGGCCGGGGTCGTAGGTGGGGAAGCTGGCCGCGGCCACCACGGCGCCGGTGTCCGGGCGGAGCACGACCGCGGCGCCGCTGGTCGCGGGCGCACCCGCCCGACGGGCGGCCCGGACCGCCTCGACCAGGGCGGTCTCGCTCGCCGCCTGGACCTCCACGTCGAGGTGGGTCCGCAGGTCCGCCCCCTGCACGGGGTCGGTCCGCTCGAGGGTGCCGGTGACCACGCCCCGCGGGTCGACGGTCACCGTGGTCCGGCCGGCCGTCCCGCGCACCCCCGCGTCGTAGACCGCCTCGAGTCCGGCGCGCCCCACCCAGGCCTCGGGGTCGAGCGCCCCGTCCGCCGCCTCTACCTCGGCCGCGGTCACCCGACCGAGGTAGCCCGTCAGGTGCGCCGCGTTGATCCCCTCCGGTGCCGGGTAGTCCCGGACGGGGATGCTGTCGACCCTGACCCCGGGGTAGTCCTCGGGCCGCTCGAGCAGGGCGAGGGCGTCGACCGGGTCGACATCGTCGACGATCGGGATCGGCTGGTAGGGCGACCCGCTGAAGCACGCGGGCACGGGCGGCGCACCCTCGGTGCCGCACACCCGGGTGCGGCCCCACAGCTCCTCCTCCGGCAGCCGGAGGGCGGCGGCGACCGAGGCGATCAGCGCCCGACCCTCGTCCTCGGCCTCCAGCAGGACCTGCGGGTCGACGGTGACGACGGACGAGGCGGTGTTGGTCACGACGGGGGTGCCGTCCGCCGCCAGCACGCGGCCGCGCAGGGCGGGGGTGACCACCTCACGGGTGCTCACCTCCGCGGCCTGCGTCGCGAGCTGCTCGTGCCGGGTCAGCTGCACCTGGCCGAGGCGCCCGAGGAGAACCCCGCCGAGCAGGAGCACCACGGCGACGGCGGCCCACAGCGGGCGCGTCGAGCGACGGCGCCGGACGCGGGGCGGGGTCACCGTGGGCCGGGGCACCCGCACCGGGGCGGGTCGACCCCGGCGCGGAGGCGACGGGCTCATGCCCACCCCCGTGCCGTCATCCACCGCTCGAGCGACATGAGCACGGGCAGGGCGAGCACCGCGACGAGCATGGTGACCACCCACGACCAGACGAGCTCCCCGGGCAGCGCCCTCCCGAGACCGGCAGCCGCGCCGACGCCGCGCACCCCGAGCACGAGGGCCGCGGCGAGCGCGGTGGCCGCCCACGGCAGGAGCGGGGAGATCACGAGCGCCCGCCGGACCCATCCCAGGCCGAGACCCACGGCGGCATAGCCGAGCGCGCTCGCCCCCAGCGGCTCGCCGCCCGGAGGGACGAGGTCGACGAGCCAGCCCCCCACCAGCCCGACGAGCAGACCCACCTGCGGGCGGTGCAGCAGTGCGGCAGCGGCCACGACGAGCAGGACGAGGTCGGGCCGCGCCAGTCCGGCGGGCCACGCGCTCGGCAGCAGGACCGCGAGCACCAGCAGCAGGGCGCGCACCGTCGGTCCGAGGACGCGGATCATCCGTCCGCCACCGTCACGACGGCGACGAGGTCCAGGGTGTCGGTGTCCACGTGCGGCCGGACCACGGCGGTCCGGCCGAGCTGTCCCCGGTCGGGGTCGACGTCGGTCACCGTGCCGAGCGGTATGCCTGCGACGTAGGGGACGTCGTCCGGACTCCCGAGGGTGGTCACCTCGTCCCCGACGGCGATCTCGCTGTCCCCGAGCGCGGTGAGCGTCAGCTCGCCGTGGCCCCGCGGGGGCAGCTCGGGCGGGGTGCCCGCCTGGACGTCGCCCAGCGCGCCCTCGTCGCCGAAGCGCACCCCGACGACGACCTGCGCGTCGCCGAGCAGCAGCACGTCGGCGCTGCGGGGGGTCACCCGCAGGACCCGACCCACGAGCCCGTCGACGCTCACGACGGTCTGGTCCGGCGCGACGCCGTCCTCGCGGCCGACGTCGACGGTGACGGTCCGTGACCCGACCGGGGAGCTGCCGGAGGCGAAGGCGACCACCCGCGCGGGCAGCAGCCGGCGGTCCACCGCGGCCACCGTGCTCGAGCGCGCCAGCGCGTCCAGCTCGACGACGTCGCGCTCCCGTGCCTCCAGCCGGTCCACCTGCGCCGCCAGCTCGTTGCGCTCCTCACTCAGCCGGGCCAGCTCCCCGTCGTCCCACCCGGCGAGCACCCGTTGCGCGGGGGCCGCCGCGACGGCCACCGCCTCGCGAACGGGGTCGGCGAGTCCCGGGCGGGCGAGGTCGACCACGATCGCCGCGGCGGTCGCCCCCGCCAGCAGCACCGAGACCAGGGTGAGCCGACGCATCAGGCCGGCGTCGCGGCCCGACGCGTCAGGACCTGTCGGAGCGCGCCCATGTCGTCGACGCAGGCCCCGGCCCCGCGGATGACCGCGCGCTGCGGGTCCTCGGCCAGCCGCACCGGCACCCCGAGCTCGTGCCGCAGCCGCTCGGCCCAGCCCCGGAGCAGCGCCCCACCCCCGGTGAGCGTGACCCCCGTGTCCAGGAGATCCCCGGACAGCTCGGGCGGGCACACGTCGAGCACCGAGCGCACCACCTCGACGACCTGGGCGGTGACCGGCTCGATCATCCGCCGCACCTCCTCGCTCCCGAGCTCGATCGTGCGCGGCAGCCCGGTGCCGAGGTCGCGTCCCCGCACCCGGGTCGTCAGCCTCTCGACGACCGGCCAGACCGATCCCACCGCGTGCGTGATGTGCTGCGCCGACCGCTCCCCGAGGAGCAGGTCGTGCTCGCGGCGAACCCCCTCGGCCACGGCCTCGTCCACCTCGTCGCCCCCGACCCGGAGGCTGCGCGCGTTCACCACCCCGCCGAGGCTGATGACGGCCGCGTCGGTCGTCCCACCGCCGAGGTCGACGACCATGGTGGCCGCAGCGCCCTCGATCGGGAGCCCGGCACCGACGGCCGCGGCCATGGCCTCCTCCAGGGCGTAGACGCGGCGCGCCCCGCACCGCATCGCGGCGTCCTCGAGGGCGCGGCGCTCGACGGCGGTGATCCCGCCGGGCAGGCACACGACGGTCCGTGGCCGCACCAGCCGGGTGGGACGTACCCGCTCCAGGAAGTGCCGCAGCAGCTGCTCGGCGAGGTCGCCGTCGCTGATGACGCCGTCGGCGAGCGGTCGCAGCGTGAGCACGTGCTGCGGCGTGCGCCCGAGCATCTCATGGGCGCTGCTGCCGGCGGCGACGAGCCGACCGGTGCTGGTGTCCACGGCGACCAGGGTCGGCTCGTCGAGGACGACGCCCCGACCCTGCACGTGCACCTGCGTCGTGGCGGTCCCGAGGTCGACGGCGAGGTCCCGCCCGAGCAGCGAGGACCCTCGCGCCCGCCGTCCTGCCTCGATGCTCACCCCGGCATCGTACGCAGCGTCACCCGGGCGTCGGCGCGGCGCTCCAGGGCGCGCCCCAGGCCACGAAGGCACCCGCCAGCGGGTGGGCCCGCTGCGCCGAGCGGCTCAGCGCCTCGTCCGCCGGTAGGCCCGCCACGAGCAGCCGGTGGTAGTCCGGAAAGTGCTCGGCGGCGACCTGGTCGGGAACCCTGCAGGGGGCGGCGACGACGCTGGTGACGCCCAGCCACAGCAGGCCGGCCGCCAGGCCCAGGGCTGCCGACCCGCCGCGGTGGCGGGACCGGCCCGAGTCGCAGGCCGAGAGCACCACGTGGCTGGCCCGGCGGTCCTCGCGCTCCAAGTCGGCGAGGAAGTAGGGCCCGTCGGCGAGCCACAGCGAGGAGAAGAGCGGGCTGTCGTCGCGGTGCCGCCCGTGGGCGGCGACGTGGACGAGGTCGGCCCCGCCCAGCGCCGCGGCGAGGTCCGGCGCCGCGGCATCGCCCACCGGCGTGGCCCGGCTCGGTCCCCACGCCTCCGACACCAGCGCGACCTCGTCTCGGGCCTGAGCCAGCTCCGGCCCGGAGAGGGCCACCACGGTGGGGGCCGGGACGGCGAGCTCCTGTCGGGCCCAGGCGGTGAGGCTCGGCGCCACCGGGGTGGGTTGGCCGGACCGGCTCGGGAGCATGCCCCAGGGCACCGCGGCCAGGCTCGGTGTGGGCACCACGAGGACGCGTCCGTCCAGCAGCAACGGCGCGAGCGTGGCGTCGTCGAGGATCCGCGCGGAGCGGCGCAGCGACCGGTGGAGCAGCTCCTCCATCGGCCCGCCGTGGGACCGTGCGCCGGTCTCCAGGTCCGCCGCCAGTCGTTGCGCCAGCTCGCGCACCGGAGCGACCGGCCCCAGCTCGACCGTGCGCATCCTGCCCTGTGCCAGGACCTCGGCCACCAGGGTGCCGGACGCCTCCACGAGGTAGACGAGCGAGGTGTCCCGCTCCCGCAGCCGGCCCAGCGCCCGGCCCAGCTGCTGGCGCGTGACGACCTCACGCCCGGCCGTGCCACCGGGTGCCGACCACGACAGGGCGGCCACCGAGCGCTCCAGCTCCCGCAACCGGGGTCGGAGCCGGTGGGCCCGGTCGAGGTCGTCCCGGACCTGCTGGCGCAGGTGGCGCAGCACCGTCGTGCGCCTGGCCAGCTCCGGGTCGGCAGGAGGCCGGACGGCGGGCGACCGGCTGGCCGCCTCGCGCCAGCGCTCGACGGCCAGCAGCCGGTCCCGGGAGCTGTCGGGGGCCACCGACAGATCCAGCGCCGCGAGCCCCTGAGCGTAGTGATGGGTCGCCGCGCGCAGCTCCAGGCTGGAGCTGCCGGCCACGGTCCGCGTCAGGTCGGTCAGCGCCGCCCGCAGGTGGCGACGGGCGGTGACGGCGTCGTCAACCGCCCGCGCGGCAGCGGCGAGCACCCCTCGGGCCCGCAGCCGCATGCTGAGCGACCCGGCGTGGGTGAGGTCTGCGGTGGCCCGCAGCAGCTGCACGGCCTCGGCGGACCGGTCCCGGTCCACCTCGGTCTCGGCGACGACCAGGCGGGCGAGGTCGGCCGCGACGTGGTCACCGTCGCGGTCGAAGGCCTCGACGAGGGCCAGACCGCGGCGCGCCACCTCCGGGAGCCGTCGTCCACGCCGACGACGGGCGTCCAGGAGCACCAGCTCGGCCCGCCGACGCACCCCTGGGGCGCGGCCCTGCAGGGAGCGGCGTGCCCCGGCCGCGGTGCGGGCCGCTGCCGCCTGGTCGCCGTCGATCAGCTCGGCGAGGGCCAGGTCGACCTGCACCTCGCCGACGACGAGGCGTTGTCCGGTCCGCCCGGCCTCCGCGACCGCGCGCTGCAGCAACTCCCGGGCCTCGGTGACGAGCCCGGCGTCCAGGAGCGTGCGCGCCCGCCCGTGCAGGGCCACCGCGAGCGAGGCCTCGCCGCCCAGTCGCTCGATGTCGCGGAAGAGCCGGAGCGCCCGTGGCAGGTCGCCCTGCAGCGAGACGGCCTGCGCGAGGTTGTGCCGGGCCATGAACTCCTCGATCGCGAACCCGTGGTCGTGAGCGATCTGGGCCGCGGCCACGAAGTCGGCCTCGGCGTCCCCGGGGTCGTGGCCGTCGGTGCGGGCTGCCCCGCGGGAGAGCAGCAGGTCGAAGCGGTCCCTGGGTCCGAGCCGGTCGACGAAGAACAGGGCACGGTCGAGCTGGTTCAACGCGGCGTCGGCGTGGCCGGTGCGGCCGTGGATCATCGCGAGCTGCAGCCGGCACTTGGTCATGAGGAGCATCTGCTCCTCCTCGCCGAGCAGCGGTCCCTGGGCCAGGTGGAGGGCGCTGGTCGCGAGCTCGAGCGCAGGGCTCGCCCCGTGCCGTTGCACGAGCGAGGTGCTCAACGACAGCAACACCCGGACGCGCGCCTCCACCACTCCTGCGTCGCCACCCCGCACCGAGCCGATGCCCGGCACCGTCTCGTCGGCGTGCCGGTCCAACGAGCGCAAGGCCCGGCGGAGCAGCCGCTCGCCCTCGGCCGGCCGCCCCGCGAGGTTGGCCTGCCGACCGGCGTCGAAGAGCGAGGCCGTCGTGGGCGACGCCCGTGCCGGAGCCCGACGGCCCACGTCAGATGGTGAAGGTGGGGGTCAGGACGGTGCGGTCACCGAGGGGGTGGACCACGAGATAGGCGGGGCCGGTGCTCACTGCGGCGAAGGCGAACCGTCCGTCCTGGACCTCGACGCGGTCGCGACGTCCGTCCGGTCGGGCCAGCTCCACCTCGGGCACCTCGCAGGTGAGCCAGCCGTCCACGCGCGCCGTGCCGTCGCCCAGCGGGCTGACCGTGATCATGATGCTCACGGAGTCGGTGCTGAAGGTCACCGTCATCGCCTGGTCCGGCTCGTCCTGGGCGTCGTCACCCCGGGTGAGTGCCGTCGGTGCCCGCGTGAGCTCGGCCACCTCGGCCTGGAGCGCCCGCACGGTCAGGGCGAACTTGATCCGGTCGGTGAGACCGGCGGGGGAGGGGTCGAGCCGGTCCACGGTCTCGCGCAGGTCGTGCAGCACGGCGACGTCGGAGCCGTCGAGCGGCGCCGACGAGAGGTCGTCGTAGGTCATCGGTCCTCCCACCTGTCGTCGGCCGCCAGCGACCGTCGCAGCTTGTCCAGGCACCGACCACGGGTGGGTCCGATGCTTCCCCTCGGCATGCCCAGCGCCGCCGAGATCTCGTCGTAGTCCGGCCGGTCGCAGAAGGCCACGATGCGCAGCAGCTGCCGGCACCGTTCGGAGAGCTCCTGGACCGCGGCCCAGAGCACCTGCTGGCGCTCGGTGAGGATGGTGGCTGCCTCGGGACCGGGCTCGGTCTCGCCGGGGTCGACGGTCCCCGTCGGGTCGTAGGAGGTGCGCCGTGCCACCTTGGCGGTGCGCCAGCTCTCCCGCTTGACCGCGATGACGAGCCACCCCAGCACCGCACCGCTCTCCCGGATGTCGGCGGCCCGGTCCACCAGCCTGATCCACACGTCCTGGACCACGTCCTCGGCGGCCTCCCGGTCGCACCCGTGGGCCCGCGCGACGTTCCACAGCAGCGGGCTCGCCAGGTCGACGAGCTCACCCAGCGCCTGGTCCTGACCCTCGCGATACCGGTGGAAGCAGGCCCCGGCCTGGTCCCCGAGCGAGGGGGGATCCTCCTGGACACCCACCTCCGGCTCGTCGTCGGTCAGCATCGTCCCTCCTCCACCAGCAGGGTGTGCAGGGCCGCCCCTGCCCGGCCGCGCAGTGCTGCCGCCGCGTCCCCGTCGTCGTCCGCCGCCAGCCGCGCCGCGAGGTGGTCTGCCAGCTGCCCGGCCAACCAGGGTGCGGCGAAGCTGGTCCCGCTCCAGACGCCGAACCCGCCCCGGAAGTCGTCCGGGTCCGGGGTGGCCCGGGTGCCCGGGTCGGTGCCGACCCGGCGGGCGGGCTGGGCCGAGGCGTCGAAGGTGACCGGGAGGGTGCTGACGATGTTGACGCCCGGGCGGTGGGTCGTGACCCACGGCCCGGCGTTGCTGAAGAGCGCCACCGAGCACCGGTCCGGGTTGAGCGCGCCGACGCAGACGAGCGGCACCGCCTTCCGGGTGTCCGGGGTCGACCCGGCGGGCAGCGCCCACCCGGCGGGATACATCGGGGTCCTCGTCGCCTGGTTGCCCGCTGCGGCCACGACGCCCACCCCGGACCTGCCGAAGATCTCCAGCAGGGACCGCACCGGGTGCTCCTTCACCTCGCCGTCCTGGTGGTAGAAGCCGAGCGAGAGGTTGAGGACGTCCACGACGCCCCCGGCGTCGCCGAAGTCGTCACGTCCCTGCTCCTGCCGGATGAGGTGCAGGACGAGCAGGACGACGAGCGTGCGCACCACGTCCTGCTCCGCCGCCAGCCCTGCGGAGTCCAGCACCGGGAGCGCGACGATCCGCGCGCCCGGGGCGGCCTGCCGGACGACGCCGGCGATGAAGGTGCCGTGCCCGGACAGCGGGTCGAGCGCGCCGGTCAGCTCGTCGACCACACCCGTACCCTCCGGCCACGGATCGGGCCGGCCGTCCGGCAGGACGGGCCAACCGAGCAGCGAGCGCCGCTCTGAGGCGAGGTCGCCGCCCGCGAACCACGGGTGCTCCCCGAGCCCGGTGTCCGGGATGACGACGACCGGGGCTCGCCGACCGCGCGGCTTCCTCGTCGGGTCGGAGAGCGCCAGCTGCACCGGCGTCCGGTCGGGGGCCACGCCCGGCACCCCGCCCTGTCCGCCCCAGTAGAGCCCTCCGGTCTGCCCACCCCAGTAGAGCCCTCCGGTCCCGGGCACGACGAGGTGCTCCAGGTCCACGTTCTTCAGCCCGGCCGCCCGCGCGGCCAGGAGCAGCTTCCACGGGTCGGGCTCCCGGACCCCCTCGCCCGGCACGACGAACACCCGTGAGGCATACCCGGCGTCCAGCTCGCGGACGCCCAGGGCACCGACCTGCAGCCCGGGGTCGATGCGGGTCACCGGGTCGTCCGGACCCATCGGCGCGCTCCGGACCTGCTCGAACTCCTTGCCACCCCCGTCCTCGGCCCCGGTCTCGACCGCCAGCAGCAGCCACCGGGTGAAGGCCTCGTCGGCGACGTCGGGGCGCAGGGACACCTCGAACCCGGCCGCGCGCAGGACACGCTCCAGCTCGGCGATGCGGTCCACGGCGGAGACGCCCAGCAACCCGCTCACCAGCAGCCGGCCGGCACGGTATGCCGTCGCCGACGGTGCAGCGAGGGCCGACCCGTCACGAGCCCGCTCCCGGGCGGCGGTGGACGGGTCGAGGAGCCGTGCGTCGTGACGGCGCAGCAGCGCGGGGGGCAGGAAGAGCTCGACGGCGTCCCGCTGGGTCATCAGGCCTCCTTGGCCGGCTCGGTCCCCTGCGGGTCCCAGCCTAGGGGTCAGGTGGCCCTCAGAGCACCCCTTCACCGCACAGATACATCGGATCGTGACGTATCTGCGCGGCCGGCCCGGCCTCTGCTCCCTGGACGGTGCCGTCCGGCGCTGAGGAGTCCAGGAGCCACGAGCCCTGGCCGGACGCCCTCGTCGCCCCGACCGGCGGGCCCGCGTGGATGACCGACCTGGTCAACGGCGACAACTTCCTCGGCGGGACCTCCTCCAACGCGGCGATGGCCGGCTATCCCCTGGTGCCGTGCCCAGCGGGGGGCGACGGTCCCGCGCTCAGCCCTGCGGGAACCAGATGTCGATCTCGCGCTCCGCGGACTCCGGGCTGTCCGAGCCGTGCACGATGTTCTGCTGCACCTTGAGTCCCCAGTCGCGGCCGTGGTCGCCGCGGATGGTGCCCGGGGCGGCCGCGGTCGGGTCCGTCGCGCCGGCGAGGGAGCGGAAGCCGGGGATGCAGCCCTGTCCCTCGATGACGGCGGCGGTCACGGGTCCAGAGGACATGAACTCCAGCAGCGGCTCGTAGAACGGCTTGCCCTCGTGCTCGGCGTAGTGCTGCTCGAGCTGCGCCCGGGTCGGGGTGAGCACGGCGAGGGCCGCGAGCGTGTAACCCTTGGCCTCGATGCGACGCAGCACCTCCCCGGACAGGCCGCGACGGTAGCCGTCCGGCTTGACGAGGACGAGGGAGCGTTCGGTCTGCGCGGCGGTCGTGTCGGTCACGGGCCCCAGCGTAGGCCGTCGCGGCGGCTGCTCGACGTCAGGGCTCGAGCACGCCGAGGCCCAGCAGGCCGAAGAGGACGAGGGCCAGCACGATCCGGTAGACCATGAACGGCGTGAAGGTGTGGGTGGTGATGTAGCGCATGAACCAGGCGATGACGGCATACCCCACGCCGAAGGCGAGCACCGTGGCGACCGTGATGGCGCCCCATCCCGTCCCCGACCCGATGGCGTCCCCGGTGACGACCTTGACCAGCTGCAGCCCGCCGGAGGCGAGCACGGCCGGGATGGCGAGCAGGAAGGAGTAGCGTGCCGCGGCCTCGCGGGTGTAGCCCATGAAGAGGCCGCCGGCGATGGTGCCGCCGCTGCGGGAGACGCCGGGAACCAGCGCGAGCGCCTGCCACAGGCCGAAGCCGAGGCCGTGCTTCCAGGTGAGCTGGTGCAGCTCGCGCTCCTGGCGCCCCACCCGCTCGGCGGCGAGGATGACCAGCGCGAAGACGAGCAGCATGGTCGCCGTGATCCACAGGCTCCGCAGGTCGGTCTCGATCCAGTCCTGCAGCAGCAGGCCCAGGATCCCGATGGGGAAGGTGCCGAGGATGACCCACCAGCCGAGCACGGCGTCCGGGTCGTCGCGCGGGATGCGCCCGGCGAGCGCGGCGAACCAGGCGCGGACGATCCGGACGATGTCGCGCCAGAAGTAGAGGAGCACGGCCGCTTCGGTGCCGAGCTGGGTGATCGCGGTGAACGCGGCACCCGGGTCCGCGCCGTCGTCGCCCAGCAGTCGCCCGACGATCGACACGTGCGCGCTGGAGGAGATCGGCAGGAACTCCGTCAGCCCCTGCACGATCCCCAGCACGATCGCGGTCAGCAGGTCCATCTCACTCGCTCTCCCCGTCGGTCACGGTGTCGTCGGTCGCCGGGTCGTCGGCCTGCGCCTGCCGCTGCGCCGTGAGCCGGTCCATCCGCGTCCCCTGGCTGAGGCACAGCCACCAGAGGAAGCCGAAGAGCCCGGCCACGACGAGCATCGCCGGCAGGACGAGCCCGGCCGCCAGGGTGAGGAACTGCGCGAGCCAGCCCAGGAGGATCCCGACCCTGCTGCGCAGCGCGCCGGCGGCGAGCACGCAGAGCGCGGTGAGCACGAGCCCGCCCCAGAGGTATGCCCCTGCCCGCGGGTCCCCGGTCGTCCCGGCCAGGCGCCAGGCCACGAGGGTGCCGAAGAAGACCGACATCGCCTGGGCGAGCAGTGTCGTGGCACACAGACGTCGGGTGAGGGTGCCGGGGGTCACGCCCGTCAGTGTCGCAGACCCAGCCTGGGAGGCTTCCCAGCAACCCGCCAGCCCGACGGCATACGCTGGGGTCGATATCCCTCAGCTCGACCGATCCGCACAGGAGCGCACCGATGCCCCGACCCGACCGCAAGCCCGCGGCCTCCGACCGCGCCGCGAAGGCGGCCAAGATCCAGAAGGCCGGCGCCGCGGCCGAGCGACGCCGCGGCGTGCTCATCTGGGGTTCGGTGGTGGCCGTCGTCGCCCTCATCGTGGGCGCGGTCGTCTTCGCGGTCGTGCGGGACTCGCCCGCGCTGGCCGACCTGTCGGCCGTTCAGGACTTCGACAACACCGCCGCCGACCACCGCACCGAGCAGATCGACTACGACTCCACGGTGCCGCCGGGCGGCCCGCACCACCCGGCCTGGTGGAACTGCGGCGTCTACGCCGAGGAGGTCCCGACCGAGCACGCGGTCCACTCGCTCGAGCACGGGGCCGTCTGGTTGACCTACCAGCCCGACCTCCCGGCGGAGGAGGTCGAGGTGATCACCGCACTCGGCGACGAGGACTACATGCTGGTCAGCCCGGTCGCGACCAGGAGTCGCCGGTCATGGCGACCTCCTGGAACCACCAGCTCGAGCTGGACTCGGCGGACGAGAAGCTGCTGCAGGCCTTCGTGCGGGAGTACAAGCAGGCGCCGGACACCCCGGAGCTCGGTGCCGCGTGCACGAGCGGCACGAGCACGGACCTCGTGGAGCGCGGATGACCGATCGGTGGCGCACCTTCGGTGCCCCCGCGCTCGCCGCCGTCACCATCGTGGCGCTGTGCCTGGGCGCCCTCGTGGGATGGCTGGCCTTCGGTGAGCGCACCCCGCCCGACGACGGCGCGGACGCCGGCTTCGCCCGCGACATGAGCGAGCACCACGCGCAGGCGGTCCAGATGTCGCAGCTGGTCATGCAGCGCACCGACGACGAGGCGGTGCGCCGGCTCGCCGTCGACATCAGCAACAACCAGGGCTACGAGCGCGGGATGATGGGGACCTGGCTCGACGACTGGGGGCTGTCGCGGGCCCGGGGCGAGGAGCGGATGGCCTGGATGTCGTCGGCGGGGACGTCGATGGAGGGGATGGACCACGGCGACATGGCCGACCTGCCCGCGGGCGTGCCCATGCCCGGTATGGCCTCCCCCACCGAGATCCAGGAGCTCGGCGAGGCCTCCGGCCAGGAGGCCGAGGTGCTCTTCCTCCAGCTCATGACGACGCACCACCTCTCCGGGGTGGACATGGCGCAGGCCGCGGTCGACCAGGCGCAGCAGCCGGAGGTGCTGCTCGCTGCGCAGAAGATGGTGGACGCACAGGTCGGCGAGGTCCTGCTCATGCAGGACATGCTCGAGGAGCGGGAGGCCGCGCCGCGGGAGGACATCGACGCCTGGGTGGAGCAGCAGGACGCGGCCTCCGGGGGCACGGCGGACGCGACCTCGCCGAGCGAGGCGCCGGGCGGTCACGACCACTGAGCGGGCAGGGCACCTCCGGTTGCACGCCGGTGGGCCACGCAGGATGCTCGTGCCGAGGCCGCGGACCTCGCGGCAGCACCATCGACAGAAGGGTGGACGACATGAGCACGCAGGACAACGACCCGTTCCAGGACGTGCCGGAGGCGACCGAGGCCGCCAGCGGCGACGCCGACGGTCACGCCGGTCCCGGTGGCGACGGTGGTGCCGACGGCGGCGCTGACGGTCACGCCGGCCCCGGTGGCGACGGTGGTGCCGACGGCGGCGCTGACGGCCACGCCGGCCCCGGTGGTGACGGTGGAGCCGACGGCGGCGCTGACGGCCACGCCGGCCCCGGTGGTGACGGTGGAGCCGACGGCGGCGCGGACGGCCACGCGGGTGCCGGTGGCGACGGCGGGGCTGACGGTCCTGCCGAGTGACCGACGTCGGATCGCACAGGGTGAGGGCCGGGAGACCGGCCCTCACCCGACTGCTGGGCTCGCTGTCCCCGGAGGACTTCGCACGGGACCACTGGGGGCATACCCTCCACCTGGCCCCGGTCGCCGACCGCGGCGGTGACACCTTCGACGACCTCTTCTCCCTGGACGCCGTCGACGAGCTCGTCTCGGCGCGCGGGCTGCGCACCCCCTTCCTGCGGGTCGCCAAGGACGGGTCCACGCTGCCGGAGGGCGCCTTCACCTCCTCGGGCGGCACCGGTGCCGGGATGCCGGACCAGGTCGACGACAGCAAGCTGCTACGGCTCTTCGCCGACGGGGCGACGATCGTCCTCCAGGGCCTGCATCGCACGTGGTCGCCGATCCGCGTCCTGGCCGACGACCTGGCCGCCGACCTCGGCAGCCCGGTGCAGGTCAACGCCTACGTCACCCCAGCGGCCAACCAGGGCTTCGACGACCACTACGACGTGCACGACGTCTTCGTGCTGCAGATCTCCGGGACCAAGCGCTGGTCGTTGCGCGAGCCGGTGCTCCCGCAGCCGCTGCGCAGCCAGCCGTGGACCGACCGGCGCGAGGAGGTTGCTGCCGCCGCCCAGCGACCCGCCCACCTCGAGACGACCCTGGAGCCCGGCGACTGCCTCTACCTCCCCCGCGGCTGGGTCCACTCGGCCCGGGCGATGGGCGAGGTCAGCACGCACCTGACCATCGGCGTGCACGCCTGGACCCTGCACCACCTGGCGACCTCGGCGCTGGACCTCCTCGCTGCCGGTCTCGGCGTCGAGGACGGGGTGCGCCGCAGCCTGCCCCTGGGCGTGGACCTCTCCGACCCGGACGGCTGGCACGACGACGTCGAGCAGGTGCGCGAGACGTTGCTGCGACGGCTGCGGGAGCTGCGGGCCGACGAGCTGGCCGCGACCCTGCACTCACGACAGCGGGGCAGTGCCCGACCCTCGGCCGTGCGTCCGCTCGCGCAGGTCGCGGCGGCCCAGTCCCTGACCGTCGACGACGAGATCATACTGCGCCCCCATCTCGTGGCGCAGCTGCAGGGCAAGGACGAGCGGGTGACCGTGACCTCGCGCGTGGCGTCGTTCACCCTGCCGGCCTCCTACCGTCCGGCCCTGGACCTCCTGCTGGAGGGCGGGCCGGTGACGGTGCGCGACCTCGGCGGCGCCGCGGGCCTCGACGAGGACGCCGCGCTGCAGCTCGCGCGCGGGCTGCTGACCCGCGGCATCGCCGTCGTGCCCGGGTCGGGCGACGGGCACCGATGACCGAGAGCTTCCGCTGCTCGGACGCCGCGCGGGAGCGCGCGGACCCGCTGCCGGGGACCGCACCCCCGCAGCCGCGGCTGCTGCTGGTCGAGGTGCCGGGCGGGTGGCCCTTCGACGCCCTCCAAGCCCTCCCGGATGACGTGCGGGACGACGTGGCCCGGGAGAGCGCCGCCGCCTGGGCCAGGGTGCTGCTCATCCGGCGGCCGGGCGAGCAGCACCGGCGGGTCGGACCGTGGCGCTGGTATGCCGTCGACCCGGGCGCCCCTCCCGGGTCGCGGGTGGTGCGCGGTGCCTGGGGCTCCGGCGCCGAGCTGCTCACCGCGACGGCACGGCTGCGTCAGATGGCCGGGGAGGCGGCCGCGCGCGCGGCCGCCGCCGAGCCCGTCGGCCTCACCGACGCCTCGGCCGACGACGAGCAGCTGCTGCTGGTCTGCACCCACGGCCGCAAGGACGTCTGCTGCGCGGTCCGCGGTCGACCGGTGGCCGTGGCCTTGCAGGAGGCCTGGCCGGACCAGACCTGGGAGTGCTCGCACACGGGCGGTGACCGCTTCGCGGCGAACCTGCTCGTCCTGCCGGACGGCGCCTGCTACGGCGCGCTCGACCCCGGCACCGCCGCCCGGCTGGTGCGCGACCATCGCGAGGGCGCGCCCAGCGTCGCCCACCTGCGAGGGGCCCTCGGCCAGCACCGCGTGGTCCAGAGCGCGGTGCTGGCGGCCCTGGCCCGGTGGCAGGTGCCGTGGGACGCGGTGCACCCGCTCGGCCCCCCCGTGGAGCTGCCGGTCGAGGCCCCCGCCGGGGACGACCGCGACGACGGCGCTGCCCCCGTGGTCGGCCGGTGGCACACCGACGTGAGGGTGCGCGGCCAGGGTGCCTGGCGGGCCACCGGGGTCGAACGTCTGGCTGCTCCGCAACGGCTCACCTGCCGTGCCCCGCGGGCCGGCGCGGTGCGCATACCCGAGGTGACCGGCTGGAGCGCGTTGCCCGCCGAGGCCGTCGCCAGCCGCTAGGCGGTCTGCCGGCCGAGCAGCTCACGGACCTCGGCCGCGGTCGTCACCGAGCCCGTCGCGAGCACCGCGCCGCCGACCCCGCCGTCGTCGGCGAGACCGGCCGCGACGTCGAGGGCGTCCGGCAGGTCGGCGACGACGGTCACCCGGTCCTCGCCGAAGTACTCCGCGACCAGCTCGCCGAGACGGTGCGGCCGGATGGCGCGCGGCGAGGTGGTGCGGGAGACCACGACGTGGTCCAGCACCGGCTCCAGCGCCTGGATCATGTGCTCGGCGTCCTTGTCCTCGAGGACCGCGAGCAGCCCGACGAGGCGGGTGAAGGTGAAGGACTCCCGCACCGCCTCGACCAGCGCCGCGGCCCCGGCCGGGTTGTGCGCCGCGTCCACGAGGACCGTCGGGGAGCGCCGGACGATCTCCAGCCGGCCCGGCGAGCTGACGTCGGCCAGCGCCGCGCGCAGCACCTCGTCGGTGAGCGGCTGCTCGCCACCCCCGACGAAGGCCTCCACGGCGGCGATCGCCATCGCCGCGTTGTGCGCCTGGTAGGCACCGAAGAGCGGCAGGAACAGGTCGGTGTAGTCGCCGGCCAGGCCGCGCACGGACAGCTGCTGCCCGCCCACCGCGACCTCGCGGGCCAGGACCCCGAAGGCGACGCCCTCAGCGTGGATCTGCGCTCCGACCTCCTCGGCACGCTCGGTGAGGACCTGCATGACCTCCGGCTCCTGCACCCCCACGACCGCCAGGGCGTCGGCCTTGATGATCCCCGACTTCTCGCCCGCGATCTCCTCCAGCGTCGAGCCGAGCAGACGGGTGTGGTCGAGCGCGACGGGGGTGAGGACCGCGACGTCGCCGTCGGCGACCGAGGTGGCGTCCCAGACACCGCCCAGGCCCACCTCGACGACGGCGACCTCGACCGGGGCGTCGGCGAAGGCGGCGTAGGCGAGGGCGACCATCACCTCGAAGTAGGTCATCCGGACCCGGTCCGCCTCGTCCGGCGACGCCATGCTCTCGGCGTCTACCATCTCGACGAAGGGCAGGACGTCGTCGTAGGCGGCGAGGAAGGCCTCGATCGAGACCGGCTCCCCGTCGATGCTGACCCGCTCGCGCATGTCGTGCAGGTGCGGGCTGGTGAACCGGCCGGTGCGCAGACCCATCTCGCGCAGCAGCCGCTCGGTGATCCGCGCGGTGGAGGTCTTGCCGTTGGTGCCGGTGAGGTGGATCATCCGGAAGCTGTGCTGGGGGTCACCCATGAGCTCCATGACGCGGGCGACCCGGTGCAGGGTGGGCTGCGGCATGTGCTCGGGGGTGCGCGCGAGGATCGCCTCGCTGACCTCGGCGTAGCGCGCCAGCAGCTCGGGCGACGTCGCCTCCGCGCCCGGGGCGAGCCCTCCTCGGCGGGGGGCACGGCGCCGCCCGGGTCCAGCGGCAGCTCGGTGCTGCCGTCGTCGCCGGCGAAGATGTTGTCGCTCATCGTCCTGCCTCCTCGCGTCGGCTGATCAGCAGCTGCACGGTATGCCCACCGCCCAGGTCGGCGGTGCCCGAGTGCGCACCGTCCTTGGCCGGCGGCAGCGGCTGCCCGGCCCCGGCCGCCCCGAACTGCACGGCGAGCGTCTCGCTCATGACGAGCTGCTGGTAGGCCATCGCGGCGTCCCACACCTCGTCGTCACCGACGACGGTCAGGCTGATCCGGTCGCTGATGTCCAGCCCGGCATCCTTGCGGGCGCCCTGGACCGCGCGGACCAGGTCACGGGCCAGACCCTCCTTCTCCAGCTCCGGGGTCACCTCGGTGTCGAGCACGACGAAGCCGCCGCCGTGGCC
This sequence comes from Serinicoccus sp. CUA-874, assembly GCF_001942225.1. Taxonomy (NCBI): domain Bacteria; kingdom Bacillati; phylum Actinomycetota; class Actinomycetes; order Micrococcales; family Ornithinimicrobiaceae; genus Serinicoccus; species Serinicoccus sp. CUA-874. The sequence continues at coordinate 158,471 of NZ_MKJZ01000037.1, forward strand.
GCGCAGCGGCGCGGTCGCGGACGACGAGGCGCCGTCGGCGGACTCGCCCACCACCGTCTCCAGGGTGAACTCGCCCTCCTGCAGCGGTATGCCGCCGCTGGTCACCGTGCCGTCGCCGGCGACCGACCAGTCGCCGCTCTTGGACCCCTTGATCGCGGCCTGCACCTGCTTGCCGAGACGGGGCCCGGCGGCCCGGGCGTTGACGGTGAGCCGCTGCTCGATCTGGAGATCGGCCAGCGCGTCCGGGTCGTTCGCGTCGAGCACGGTGAGCTGACGGACGTTGACCTCCTCCATGACGACCTGCGTGACCATCCGGGCCCGGGACCGGTTGCCCGGCGGCGTGAAGGACTCCCAGTCCGGCAGCACCACCGTGAGCCGCGGCAGCGGGAGGCGCACCCGCAGCCCCTGCGCCTTGCGCATCCCGAGCGCCGCCGAGCAGACCTCGCGCACCGTGTCCATCGCGGCGACCAGACCGGCGTCGTCGGGCAGGTCGTTCACCTCGGGCCAGTCGGTGAGGTGCACCGACTCACCACCGGTGAGCCCACGCCATACCTCCTCGGTCAGGAGCGGCAGGAGCGGCGCGGCGACCCGGCAGGTGATCTCGAGCACGGTGTAGAGCGTGTCGAAGGCAGACTCGTCCTCGGCCCAGAAGCGGTCACGGGAACGCCGGATGTACCAGTTGGTGAGCACGTCGACGAAGTCGCGGATGACCTCGGCGGCGACCGCGATCTCGTTGCCGTCGTAGGCGGCCTGCGCCGCCTCGACGAACTCGCGCGTCTTGGCGAGGACGTACCGGTCCAGCTCGTGCTCGGACTCCGTGGACCACCGCGCCTGGTAACCGGCGGCGTTGGCGTAGAGCCCGAAGAAGTACCACGCGTTCCACAGCGGGATCATCGTCTGGCGCACGCCGTCGCGGATGCCCTGCTCGGTGACGATGAGGTTGCCGCCCCGCAGGATGGGGCTGCTCATGAGGAACCAGCGCATCGCGTCGGCGCCGTCGCGGTCGAAGACTCCCGCACGTCCGGGTAGTTCCGCAGCGACTTGCTCATCTTCTGCCCGTCGCTGCCGAGCACGATGCCGTGCGACAGGCAGGTCGAGAAGGCGGGCCGGTCGAAGAGCGCGGTCGCGAGGATGTGCAGCGTGTAGAACCAGCCGCGGGTCTGCCCGATGTACTCCACGATGAAGTCCGCCGGGAAGTGGTGCTCGAACCAGTCGGCGTTCTCGAACGGGTAGTGCACCTGGGCGTAGCTCATCGACCCGGAGTCGAACCACACGTCGAGCACGTCCTCGACCCGGCGCATGGTGCTCTTGCCGGTGGGGTCGTCCGGGTTGGGCCGGGTCAGCTCGTCGACGAAGGGGCGGTGCAGGTCGATGCTGCCCTCGCGGTCGCGCGGGAGCTCGCCGAAGTCGGCCTCGAGCTGCTCCAGGGAGCCGTAGACGTCGATCCGCGGGTAGGCCGGGTCGTCGCTGCGCCACACCGGGATCGGGCTGCCCCAGAAGCGGTTGCGCGAGATCGACCAGTCGCGGGCGTTCTCCAGCCACCGGCCGAACTGGCCGTCCTTGATGTGCTCGGGCACCCAGGTGATCTCCTGGTTGGTGCGCAGCATGTCGTCCTTGAAGGCCGTCACCTCGACGAACCAGGAGGAGACCGCCTTGTAGATCAGCGGTTGCTTGCAGCGCCAGCAGTGCGGGTAGGAGTGGCCGTAGGACTCGCGCCGCAGCAGCACGGTGCCCGCGGTGACCGAGCCGGCCTCGTGCTGCTCCCCGCCGAGCTGGTTGCGGGTGGCCGCCTTGAGGTGGTCCATGATCGGCGCGTTGGCGTCGAAGACGAGCATCCCGGCGTACTCCTCCACCGGGGCGGTGAAGGCGCCGTCCGGGCCGACCGGCATCACCGGCTCGATGCCCTCGCGGTCGGTGACCACCTTGTCGTCCTCACCGAAGGCGCCCGCGGTGTGGACCAGTCCGGTGCCGTCGGTGGTCGTGACGAACTCGGCGACGACAAGGCGGTGCGCCCGCTCCCAGCCCTGGTAGTAGGAGAACGGCGGCACGTAGGAGCGCCCGGTCAGCTGGGCGCCGGTGTAGGTGCCGAGCACCTCCGGGTCCTCGCCGAGCTCGTGGGCGTAGGCCGCGAGCCTCTCCTTCGCGACGAGGTAGCGCTCACCTCCGCCGGACCCGGCGTCCTCGCCGGTGGCGCCGGGCAGGGGGGCCCGCACCACGACATACTCGATGTCCTCGCCGACCATGATCGCGAGGTTGGCCGGGAGGGTCCACGGCGTCGTGGTCCAGACGAGCGCCAGCGCACCGTCCAGGACGTCATCGGGCGTCCCGCCCGGCAGCAGCCGGGCCCCGACGGTGACCGCCGGGTCCTGCCGCACCTGGTAGACCTCGTCGTCCATCCGCAGCTCGTGGTTGGACAGCGGCGTCTGGTCGTTCCAACAGTAGGGCAGCACGCGGAAGCCCTCGTAGACCAGGCCCTTGTCGTAGAGCCGCTTGAACGCCCAGAGCACCGACTCCATGTAGTCGACGTTGAGCGTCTTGTAGTCGCCCTCGAAGTCGACCCAGCGGGCCTGGCGGGTGACGTAGTCCTGCCACTCGTCGGTGTACTTCAGCACGGACTCGCGACACTTGGCGTTGAACGCCTCGATGCCGAGGCCGAGGATCTCGTCCTTGGTCTTGATGCCGAGCTGGTCCATCGCCTCCAGCTCGGCGGGCAGGCCGTGGGTGTCCCAGCCGAAGCGCCGCTCGACCCGCTTGCCGCGCATGGTCTGGTAGCGCGGCACGACGTCCTTGACGTAGCCGGTGAGCAGGTGGCCGTAGTGCGGCAGGCCGTTGGCGAAGGGCGGTCCGTCGTAGAAGACGTACTCGTTGGCACCCCCGTCGCCGGCGTCACGCTGCTCGACGCTCCGGGCGAAGGTGTCGTGCTCGCGCCAGTAGGCCAGCACGGCCTGCTCGATCTCCGGGAAGCGCGGGGAGGAGGTCAGCGCGGCGGCGGAGGTGCTGGACTGGGGGTAGGCCATGGGTGGGCGGCTCCTGAGGTGTCGCGGGGCGGGCGTCGCGTGCAGTCGTGTCGTGGTCGTTCCAGTGCCACGAGGACGACGCTGCCCGGGGTATGACGCCCGGTCGGCACCGCGGTACCACCTCGCTTGCGCGTCGCCTCAGGCATACCCCAGAGGTATGCGTGCGCGCCGCGCCGCTTCGTGTCGGCTGTGACGGGCCGGCCCGTGCGGGTCTAGTGAGCTCATCCGCTGGCGCGCGGTGGCCGTTCTGCCGCAGGCTCGCCGCTGATGACGGCTCGGACGCCTGTGCCGATCGTAGCGGACCGGGCATGGCTCAGTTCCCACGAGCGTGGCTGCGGGCTGTGCGGGCGTACGAGCCCGGGCGGCGTCCTCGCTCGTTCCGTTGTCGCCGTTGCGCCAGGAACTCCTCCCACACGTCAGTCGGCCAGGAGTCCAGTCCCCGCACGACCCGTGGCCGAGCGGACTCGCTCGGGTAGGGCATGACCTGTAGGTGCGCCATCGGCATCCGCTCGTGGAAGATGACAGGTTCGGTGCTGGTCAGGCGGAGCACCACGGGGATGTAGCTGCGGTACCAGTCCGTCTCCAAGAATCCGTCGTAGACGAAGGCTCCCCTCCCACTCACGATGTTCACGGGGGATCGGACCAGCAGACCGTGCCCCGGCGGCGTCCTGGCGATGAGGCCGGTCGTGATCTCGATGCTGTCCTGCAGGCGCGGGCTCGCGCTCACGAACGGCGGCCCGGCACTGACATCCAGCAAGTCTTGCAGCTTGTCCTGCTGCTGAGGGGTCGTTGGCACGGCATCGCCGCCCATGTCGTCTCGAGGCGGCAGCCTGGCTCCTTGGCCCCCGTCGAGGGGTATCCAGTCCACGGGCCGCGAGTCCGAGTCCAACCGCCACGAGATGCGCGATCGGGACCCGTCCCAGTGCAACGCGAACGTTCGGGGTGGATAGACATAGAAGCCGTGGGCGGACGCGACTTGCACCGGCGGGCAGAACTGCACCGCGGCGACAGGGAGCGTCCCTCCGACGTCGCGGCTGGCTGACGACAGCCGGCACCCGTGGGCGAAGATGTTGTAGAACTCGACGTCCGACATCAGCCCGCTGCCTCCTCTGACCCGTCGCCCTGGCGCTTCTGCGCCAGCACGAGTGGGGGATCTGCCGGGGTGACCTCGCCCTGGAAGACCACTGCCATGCCGATCTCCTCGAGCTCCTGCCGGACCCGTGTGATCCCATGGACGCACCGACCTGCCCTGTGCAGACGCCATCGTGACACGGCGACCGGCAGGTCGGGGGGCACGCTGGGGGAGCCCTCGTCGGCGGCAGCAGCGACCAGCAGCCACCCCCCCGGACGCACGGCGTCACTTGTGCGTCGGAGTGCCTCAGGGCCGTCGTGTGCGCCGAGAGCATGAAGGGGCAACCAGGCGACGTCGAAGCGGTCCCGCTCGCGCAACTCGGCCACCGCACGGTGCTCAAGGCGAACCCGCCCCTCCGCGCGGGCCTCCTGGAGGCGCTCGTTCGCGAGGCGGAGGGCATCGCCATCCACGTCGATACCGAGCGCCCACGCGCCTTCGACCGCGTCGACGAACGCCGTGATGACCCCGCCGATCCCCGTGCCAACATCAAGAAGCCCCAGCCGATCCTCAGCAAGACTCGCGGCCAGATCCTCGTGCTGATGGGCCAGCACTCGCAGGAGCTGCATCACCCGCCGTCCGGAGGCGACGCCGTCCGGGACGGAGCACGAGCGCTCGTCGCGAGGCTCGACCCCGTCCAGGGCATCTACCGCGGCCAGCAGAGTCCGCCGCAACTGGCCGGCCAGAGCCTCGGGATCAGGGACGTCGAAGCCCAACGAGCGTTCGCCCCCGGCGACGGACAGCGGCCAACCCGCAGCCGCGAGGACGTCCGCCACAGGCGGAGCCAGACGACGCGACCGGAGCGCATGGCCCAGGGCTGCCACTGCCCACACCTGGTCCGTCATGGCGTTGAGACGTATCTGGTCCTGGACCGGCGCCATTCTTCACCTCTCTCCACCTCACGTGCTGTGACCTCGAGATTAGTGGTTACGAGCGCATTCATCATCTGTTGACAGGTGCTCTGGGCCGTGTTTGAGTGACAAATGTCCACACAACGGGGAGGTGAATGACATGGCATGCGCTGGATACGAATGGTGCGCAGTGCTCGAAGACGACGAGGAGATGATCGGCGTCGCGGAGCTGAAGGCGGGTGAGCCCGCTTGAGGGCATCGACATGGCAGGAGGCGGCCGGGAGGAATTCACTTCCTCCCGGCCGCGACGCGTCCTGGCAGGGCCAGAGGGAGCGGGAACGGCCTCTCGACGATGCGGCGGATCAGATCCTTCAGGACATCTCTTCTCTGCAATGGAATGCCCAGTTCCGCCTGCTCGGTGCCACCACACCGACCGCCGCCCAGGGCCGGTTGCGCACAGCCGGCCACCAGGACGTCCCCTACGGTGTCGGCGCGGGGAAGGGCGCCCCTCAGACCGCGTGCGTGGGAGCCCTCTACGAGGCGGTCGAGCACGCACTCAGCGGACCGGAGTCCCTTGTGACCGCCGACGTCGCCGTGCACCGAGCATCTGACATTGCGACGCCCTCCTGGGAGGGTGATCGGGCGCTGGAGCTGGTACGTGGAACCGAGGGCATGCTCGCCTGCCTCAACTACAGAACTGTGGACGACCATGAGCCTGCCGCCCTGCCCATCGCGTTGTGGGCACCGTGGTACGTCGCCGAGTCTCGCGAGCTCACCGACGCAAGGACCGGTATCGGCGACGACGCTTCCTATCGCCTGCTGCGGGCATATAGCTGCAATACGGGCTGCGCCATCGGGGCCTCATCTGCCGAGGCGACGCTGCACGCCATCAACGAGTGGGTGGAACGTGATGCGCTCTCTCTGTTTCAGCTCGTCTCCATCCACGACGAAGGCCAGCTGCCGCCGCTGATCGACCGGGGACTCTTGCCCAGCGATGTTGTTGCCATGCTCGAAGGAGCCGAGGCCGCCCTGGGCCAGCGGGTCCACCTTCTCGACCTCACCACGGACGTCGGCATTCCCGTCGTGATGGCCTACCTGGCGGACCGAAGGATGATCCCGGGGAAGGGGTACGGAATGGGTGCCTCTCTCAGGGCAGCCACGGCTGTGGAGCGCGCAGTCAGCGAAGTCGTTCAGGGGGAGCTTCTGGCTGCGGTGGTGACCGAGCAGGTATCGGCCATCTCCCCGAGGGTGGCAGGGGATGCCCACACCCCCGGTCTCAGGCCGACCTACGAGGACGTCATCCAGGAGCACGACACCGCCGAGCGCATCCGCAGCCGTCTCGCACCTTATCCACGTCTGCTCGCCAGCGCTCAGCTGGACATGGCACCGAGGGTCCTCGACTCCGTGCCCCGCGGTTGCCCGATCGACATCGCCTCACCGGACGCCACGGTGCCAGAGCAGGAGCGACTGGCGGCGGCTCGCGTTCGCGCGGTCGGATCGCGCGTCTTCCGCGCCACCCTTGCTGCGCTTCCAGCAGGCACCACGCTCGTCCAGGTCCAGTGCCCCGGGTTGGAACGTTTCCACCAGATCACTAACGGTCACCTGGCGCTGCCCGGCGAGCGCGGGCGCCGGGCGAGGATGCGTCGTTCCGTGCGCTAAGACGCACCGAGGGCCGGGAGCGTGTGCTCCCGGCCCTCGGTGATGTTGCGGTATACCCGTCAGCGACGATCGCGCGGGGTGGTGGCCCCACCCGCGCCGAAGCCGTCGTCGTCGGGGTCGGCCAGGCGGTTCCGACCGGAGTCGTCGCGCACCTGGTTGGCCTCGGCGAGCTCCTCGAGAGCGATCTCCTTGTCGGCGTCCAGCTTGCCGAGCTCGTAGAGCTCGCCCGAGCGGTAGTCCGCCCAGTACTCCTTCATCTCGCGCTTGATGACCGGCAGGAGGAAGTAGACCCCGAGCAGGTTCACGAAGGCGCAGAGGAAGAGGATGACGTTGGTGAAGTCGATGAGCTGACCGAAGGACAGCACACACCCCATCACCGTGAAGAGCAGGAAGACCCCGCGGTAGATCGTCACCGAGATCTTGCTGTCGTTGAACAGGTAGGCCCACGCCCGCTGGCCGTAATAGGACCAGGTGATCAGCGTGGAGATGGCGAACAGCGCGACCGCCAGGGCCAGGATGTAGGGGAACCAGCCGATCGAGCTCTCGAAGGCGTCCGAGGTCAGCGTCACACCGTCGGCGGCGGGGCCACCCTCGAAGTACGTGGACCGTGCGTCGTTGTAGGACTGCGTGTCCGCGATGACGATCGTCAGCGCGGTCATGGTGCAGATGATGACGGTGTCGATGAGCGGCTCGAAGAGGGCGACGAAGCCCTCGGACACGGGGCGCCGGGTCTTGACCGTGGAGTGGGCGATCGGTGCCGAGCCCAGGCCGGCCTCGTTGGAGAACGCGGAGCGCTGCAGTCCGACGATGAGCGCACCGAGGACACCGCCGACGACGCTCTGGGGGGCGAAGGCGCCGCTCACGATCTCGACGACCGCACCCGGCACCTGCCCGATGTTGGTCAGGATGACGAAGAGGCACGCCAGCACGTAGATCCCGCCCATGAACGGCACCAGGGTCGAGGTGACCCGGCCGATGGACTTCATCCCGCCGATGATGACCGCGCCGATGATGAACGCGATGATCAGACCGATGCCGAACTGCCAGGCGAGCGCTGCGAACGGGGAGTCCTCGCCGCCGGTGACACCCACCAGCTGCGCGTAGGTCTGGTTGGACTGCAGCATGTTTCCACCGGCGACACCGAACAGCAGGATGGCGATGGCGAAGGCGCCGGTCAGCCCGACGGACAGGAACTTCGGGAACTTGGTGAAGGCCACCGGGAGGTACTTGAACGGGCCGCCGGAGACGGTGCCGTCGGCGCGGATCTCGCGGTACTTCACCCCCAGGGTGCACTCGGCGAACTTGGTCGCCATACCCAGCAGGCCGGCGATGATCATCCAGAAGATCGCCCCGGGTCCACCCATGACCACGGCAGCACCGACACCGGCGATGTTGCCGAGCCCGACCGTGCCGGAGACCGCTGACGTCAGCGCCTGGTAGTGCGGGATCTCGCCAGGGTCGTCGGCGGAGGAGAACTTGCCTCGCACGACCTTGCTCGCCAGGCCGAGCCCGCGGAACTGCGGGAACCCGAGGTAGACGGAGATGACGATGGCACCGACCAGGAGCCAGGCGACGATCCAGGGCATCGGGAAGAAGCTCGGCGACCAGAAGAGCACGGCGTCGAACCAGACGGTGAGGTTGGTGAACGAGCTGTCGACCGCACCCTCGATGGCTTGCAGCCACTCCGGGTCGGTCGACTCTGCGGCGCTCATCGGCACGGGAATAGATCGCAACATGCGTCACACTGTTTGCCACATCGGGTGATTGGTCAACGACATACCCTGATCGTGACCAAAACGTGATGCGCTCCCGGAACACCGCAACGGCCCACCTCGTTGAGGCCCGGTCCTGCCGCTCCGCCGCCCCGTCGCGGTCTGTGACAATACCGAGCATGACGCACACCCACCAGATCGCTCCCTCGCGCCCGGCGCAGCTGCCCGAGCGTCCGTCCGTCGACGGCCTGGAGGAGAAGTGGGTCGGGGTATGGAAGGACACCGACGTCTACGCCTTCGACCGGGACGCCGCGGTGGCCGGCCCGCGCGAGCAGATCTTCGCCGTCGACACCCCTCCCCCGACCGCCTCGGGGACCCTGCACCTCGGCCACGTCTTCGGCTACACCCAGGCCGACTGCCTGGCCCGTTACCACCGGATGACCGGCAAGCAGGTCTTCTACCCCATCGGGTGGGATGACAATGGCCTGCCGACCGAGAAGCGGGTGCAGAACTACTACGGCGTGCGCGGGGACGCCTCGCTCCCCTACGACCCCGACTTCACGCCGCCGCAGCGCGGCGGGGAGGGCAAGAGCCTCAAGGCCGCCGACCAGGTGCCGGTGAGCCGGGCCAACTTCATCGAGCTGTGCGAGGAGCTCACGGTCATCGACGAGCAGGCCTTCGAGGAGGTCTTCCGTCGTCTCGGCCTGGCCATCGACTGGAACGTGCAGTACCGCACCATCGAGGATCGCTCCCGCGCGGTCGCCCAGCAGGCCTTCCTGCGCAACCTCGCGCGCGGCGAGGCATACCAGTCCGAGGCTCCGGGGCTGTGGGACATCACCTTCCAGACCGCGGTCGCCCAGGCCGAGCTCGAGGCGCGCGACTACCCGGGTGCCTACCACCGGGTGGCCTACCACCGTGCGGGTCAGGACCCGGTCTACATCGAGACGACCCGCCCCGAGCTGATCTGCTCGGTGGTCGCGCTGGTCGCGCACCCCGACGACGAGCGGTATGCCGACCTCGTCGGGACCACCGTCACCTCCCCGCTCTTCGGGGTCGAGGTGCCTGTCCTCGCGCACCCGGCGGCGGAGATGGACAAGGGTGCCGGCATCGCGATGTGCTGCACCTTCGGCGACATGACCGACGTGATGTGGTGGCGCGAGCTGGGCCTGCCGACCCGGTCGGTCATCACCCGCAGCGGCCGGTTCCAGGCCGAGACGCCGGCGTGGGTCGCGGGCGGCCCGGGCGAGGGTCTGTATGCCGAGCAGCTCGCGGGCAAGACCACGCACTCGGCCCGCGAGGCCACCGTGGCGGCGCTGCGCGAGAGCGGGGACCTCGACGGCGAGCCCACCCGGACCCAGCGCAAGGCCAACTTCTACGAGCGCGGCGAGAAGCCGCTGGAGATCGTCACCAGCCGGCAGTGGTTCATCCGCAACGGCGGGCGGGAGGAGGACCTGCGCGCCGCGCTCGTCGCCCGCGGCGCGGAGATCGACTTCCACCCCGCGTTCATGCGCAGCCGCTACACGAACTGGGTGGAGGGGCTCAACGGCGACTGGCTCATCAGCAGGCAGCGTTTCTTCGGGGTGCCCTTCCCGCTCTGGTACGCCGTCGACGCCCACGGCGAGGTCGACCACGACCGGGTGCTCGGCGCCGACGAGGCCAGCCTGCCGGTCGACCCCGTGAACGACGTGCCCCCGGGGTATACCGCGGAGCAGCGGGACGCCCCGGGCGGCTTCACCGCCGACACCGACGTCATGGACACCTGGGCGACCAGCTCGCTCTCGCCGCAGATCGCCGGCGGCTGGCCCACCCGGGGCGGCCGGGGCGAGGGGTCCGACGCCGAGCTCTTCGAGGCGATCTTCCCCTTCGACATGCGGCCCCAGGGTCACGACATCATCCGGACCTGGCTGTTCGCCACGGTCGTGCGGGCGCACCACGAGCACGGCTCTGTCCCGTGGACCGACGCCTACCTCAACGGCTGGATCCTGGACCCGGACCGCAAGAAGATGTCCAAGTCCAAGGGCAACGCCGCCACGCCGCTGGGGATGCTCGAGGCGAACGGCACGGACGCGGTGCGCTACTGGGCCGCCGCCGCCCGCCCGGGCGTCGACACCGTGGACGACCCCGGCCAGGTCAAGGTCGGGCGCCGGCTCGCGATCAAGCTGCTCAACGCCAGCAAGTTCGTGCTCTCCTTCGGCGAGCTGCCGGAGGGCGCCGCGGAGTCCGAGCTGGTCACCGAGCCGCTCGACCGCGCCATGCTCGCCGGGCTGGCCGACGTGGTCCGGCGGGCCACCGACGCCTACGAGCGCTGGGACTACTCGACCGCGCTGGACGTCACCGAGTCCTTCTTCTGGGGCTTCTGCGACGACTACCTCGAGCTGGTCAAGGAGCGTGCCTACGGCGGCGCCTTCAGCGCCGAGGGCCCCACGACCGACCCCTCCGCCGCGACCCTCTCGGCACGGGCCGCGCTCCGGCTGGCCCTGTCGGTGCAGCTGCGTCTGCTCGCGCCGGTCGTGTCCTTCGCCACCGAGGAGGTGTGGTCCTGGTGGCACGAGGAGGGCAGCTCGGTGCACGCCCAGCCCTGGCCGGTGGTCGAGGAGCTCTCCCGCGCCGCGGACGACGCCCCGGCCGCGCTGCTGACCACCGTCGGGCAGGCCCTGGCGGGGCTCCGGCGGGCCAAGTCGGAGGCCAAGGTCAAGATGCGCACCGAGATCTCGGCCGCGACCGTCGCCGGGCCGGGGACCGAGCTCGACCACGTCCGGTCCGCCCTGGACGACCTGCGTGCCGCCGGCAAGGTCGTCGGCGAGGTGTCCTTCGCCGACGCCGACACCCTGAGCGTCGAGGACGTGGCCCTGGTGGTGGACCCCGCTTAGGCTGAGGTCATGCGCAGGGGCATGGGTCCGACGGTCGTCATCGCCGTCGTCGCTGCCCTGGCCGGCATCACGCTGCTGCTGTGGAGCTCGAGCAGCGGTTCCTCCCTCGTCGGCCCGCCGCAGAGCACCTGGGAGCCCTCGGTCGGGATGCCCGACCTGCCCGCCGTGACGCAGGCCCCGGCCGAGCAGGTGAGCGGTGGCGAGCTCGAGGAGAGCGAGGGCCGCGCCGTCGACTGGCTGCTCATCGGGTTCCTCGTCCTGGTGGTCGCGGTCGTCCTCATGGTGCTGCGGATGCTGGCGAACCGCGGCATCCGCGAGCGGGAGCCGCTCACCGTCGAGGAGGACGAGGAGCTCGTCGCCCTGCTGGAGGCCAGCGGCGACGACGTCCGCTACCGGGCGCTCGCGGAGGGTGACCCGCGCAACGCCGTCGTCGCCTGCTGGGTGGCCCTCGAGGACGCCGTGCGCCGCTCCGGGCTGCACCAGAACCCCGCGGAGACCGCCGCGGAGCTCACCCGTCGGGTGCTGGGCCGGTGGGAGGTCGACGAGGCCGCGATCCGGGAGCTCTCCGAGGCCTACCGCGAGGCCCGTTTCTCCCGGCACCCGGTCAGCGAGCAGCAGCGCGACCGGGCGGTCGGCGCGCTCGAGCGGATCCACGACGACCTGCGTCGGCGCGTCCTGGCCGAGCAGGCCCGCGCCGCCGAGGAGGAGGCCGCGGCGCAGGAGCAGGGCGAGCAGCAGGCCGGGCGGGCCGGAGGGGTCCGGTGAGCCCCACGGTCCACGGCGCGGTCACCCGGCGCACGCTGCGCCGCCAGCTGACCCCGGCGCTGGTCGGCGCGCTGCTCGTCGGCGCGCTGCTCTACTACATCGGCTCGCTCCCCTACGCCCTGCCGCTGGCCGTCGTCGCCGTGGTTCTCGCCGGTCTCGTCCTCGGCCTGGCGCTGTGGGGCGCGACGAGCACCACCCGCGACGTCGAGCAGGCCTACTGGGTGTCGACGCCACGGCAGGAGTCGGCGCCGCCGGACGCCATGGACTACCGCCTCCTGCGGCTGCGGCGCGACCTGCGGGACGCGCTCGAGCGGGACGACCGGGGCGACCACATCTACCCGGTCGTCCGGGAGCTGGCCGCCGAGCGGCTGCTGGCGCACCACGACGTCGACCTGGAGACCGAGCCGGAACGGGCGCGGGCGGTGCTCGACCCCCACCTGTGGAACTACCTGACCCGCCCGCCCACCGACAGGCGCAAGCGCAGCAAGAGCGCCCTGCACACCGCGATCGAAGGAGTCGAGCAGCTGTGAGCCAGACCAGCACCGAGACACCCACCTTGACCACCGAGGAGGTCTCGCGCCGCGCCGGCGAGGTGCTCGACCGCGTGGAGCAGGCGGTCGTCGGCAAGCGCGAGGCGCTGACCATGGTGCTCACCGCGATCCTGTCCCGGGGCCACGTCCTGCTGGAGGACTTCCCCGGGCTCGGCAAGACCCTCGCCGCGCGCTCCTTCGCGCAGACCCTCGGGCTGGAGTTCACCCGCGCGCAGTTCACCCCCGACCTGCTGCCCTCGGACCTCACCGGGTCCTTCGTCTTCGACCAGAGGCCGCCGAGTTCGCCTTCCGCCCGGGTCCGTTGTTCACCGGGCTGCTGCTCGCCGACGAGATCAACCGCACCCCGCCCAAGACCCAGTCGGCGCTGCTCGAGGCGATGCAGGAGCACCAGGTCACCGTCGAGGGCCAGACCTTCGCGCTGCCGCAGCCGTTCCACGTCCTCGCGACCGCGAACCCGGTGGAGTACGAGGGCACCTACCCGCTCCCCGAGGCCCAGCTCGACCGCTTCCTGGCCCGGGTCTCCTTCGGCTACCCCTCGCCCGAGGAGGAGTGGGACGTGCTGCGCCGTCGCGTCTCTCGGCGGACCGAGGACCAGCGGCTGGAGCCGGTCACGGACGCCGCCGGGCTGGCCGCGATGCAGGAGGCGATCGAGCGCGTCCCGGTCGAGGACGACATCTCCCGCTACTGCGTCGAGCTGGCCTCGGCGACGCGCCGGCACCGTGCCGTCCTCGTCGGGGCCTCTCCCCGCGGCTCGCTCGCGCTCATGCTCACCGCGCGGGCGTATGCCGTCATCCGCGGCCGCGACTACCTCACCCCGGAGGACGTCAAGGCGGTCGCGCACGCGGTGCTGGACCACCGCATCTCGATCAAGCCCGAGCTGTGGATGTCGGACACCGGAGGCGCCGCCGTCGTGACCGCCGCGCTGGGCCAGGTGCCGGTCCCCGGCTCTCGCACCGGGGCCTCCACCGTGGACGACGGCACCGGACCCAGCCACGGCGACGGCGACGTCGGCACGCAGGCCTGATGTCGCTCACCGAGCGGGCCGACGCCTGGCGCCCGACGCACGCCTTCGCCCGCTGCCTCGTGGCCGTGCTGCTGGTCGCCCCGGTGGCGCTGCTGTGGCGCCGCCCGGACCTGCTCGTGCTGCTCAGCCCGCTCGTGGTCGTCCTCGCCTGGAGCCTCGCGACGCGCCCCGCCGACCGGCCGGACCACCGCTTCGCCCTGTCGCATGCTCAGGTGCGCGAGGGCGACCAGGCGCTGGCGGTCGCCGACCTCGAGCCGGTCGAGGGCGCCCACGTCCTGTGCGCGGCGTTGACCCCCGCCCCGTTCGTGGAGGCCGTGGCCCAGGAGCGGATGCGCGCGGCGTTGGACAGCGACGACCTCCCGGTCCAGCGCACGGCCACCGTCGTCGACGCCGAGGGGTCGCTCGTGCAGGGCCGGCGACGGCTGCTCGTCGGGCTGCGGGTCACCCGGTGGGGCGTGCGCCGGATCGGACCCATGCAGGTGGCGGCCAGCAGCGCCTGGGGGTCCTACCGCTGGGGGCCGATCTCGGTCGGGGCCCAGGGCCTGCGGGTGCTGCCCCAGCCCGCCGCCTTCGACACCTCGGCCCCGGCGCCGCACCCTCGCGGCCTGGTCGGGATGCACCGTTCCACCCGCCCGGGCGACGGCAGCGAGTTCGCCACGATCCGGCCCTTCCAGGTGGGCGACCGGCTGCGCCGCATCCATTGGCCGCGGTCCAGCCGCACGGGGGAGCTGCACGTGACCTCGAGCTACGCCGACCAGGACACCCACGTGGCCGTGCTCGTGGACGCGCACTACGACCTCGGCCGTTCCGGTGGGCTGACGGGCACGCCCAGCTCGCTGGACCGCTCGGTTCGTGCCGCGGCCGCCGTCGGCGAGCACTTCCTGCAGCAGGGCGACCGGGTGAGCCTGCGGGTGCTGTCCGCCCGCACCCCGCTCACGGTCCCGGTGGGAACGGGCCGGCGGCACGGTGTGCGCATCCTGGACACCCTGAGCCGGATCCAGCCGGCCGTGGACGACGAGACCGACCCGCGCAGGGTCCACCTCGGGGTGGGCTCGGGCACGCTCGTCGTCATGATCTCGGCCCTCGTCTCGCCCGACGCGCTCACCCAGGCCGCGACGCTGGCCGCCCGCGGCCTGTCGGTCGTCGTGGTGGACGCGCTGGTCGAGGGCGGCGCGGGTGTGGTCCCGAGCGCCGACCGCGACCCGCTCGCCCGCACCGCCTGGCGGATCCGGATGCTGGAGCGGGAGCGGGAGATCCGAGCGATCAGGCGCCAGGGCGTGGCGGTCGTGCCGTGGCTGGGCCCCGGCAGCCTGGACGTCGTGCTGCGCGAGCTGTCGCACCGGCGGCGCGGGGCGGGGGTGTAGCCGTGGGCGAGCTGCGCGAGCACTGGGTCAACCTGCGCACCGCCACCCCCAGCCACCGGCGGGTGCGGCTCCTGGCGGTCCTGGGGGCCCTCGGCTTCGCCCTCTCCCAGGCGGCCGCGGGCGGCGGCGGGCCGGTCGCCTGGGTCGGCACCGTGCTCCTGGGCCTGCTCGTCGTGGTCCAGCCGAACGGCATCATGCCCGCCGTCTTCCTGGTCTGGGCCATCGCCAGCTGGTGGGCGGGGGTCGACGGCCCGTGGCACTGGGCCCTGCTGCCCGCCACGTGGAGCCTGCTCGTCGTGCACGCGAGCGCCTCGCTGGCCGCGTCGGTGCCCCCGCAGGCGACCCTGCCGCCCACCGTCCTGCGGCGGTATGCCCTGCATACCGCGGTCGTCGCCCTCGTCACCACGGTCGTCTGGGCGCTCGCCGCCCTCGTGACGACCGGTGCCGCGACCGGCGGTCCGGTCCCCGGCATCCTCGGGCTGGCCCTGCTCGCGCTGGCGCTCGGGGGCTATCTGCGGCTACGTGAGCGCCAGCAGGACGGATGAGGTTTCTGCCTATGCTGGTCCGCGTGAGCGACGAGCCGATCGGAGCGGGCCCGGATGAGTGAGCGCCGGTCGGCGACCCGCCTGCCCCGGTCGGTGTACGCCCGTGGCTCGGAGCCCGACCCCCGGTTCAGCCTGGCCAACGAGCGCACCTTCCTCGCCTGGATCCGCACCGCGCTGGCCTTCCTGGCGGCAGGTGTGGCGCTGGAGGCGTTGCCGGTGCCGGTCGACCCCGGCTTCCGGCTCGCGGCCTCCGCGGTCTTCGTGGTCCTCGGCATGCTGGCCTCGCTGCAGGCCTGGGTGGGGTGGTTCCGGGTGGAGCGGGCCATGCGCGAGGGGCGCGCCCTGCCCCCGCTGACCATCGGCTTGTTCATCGCCGTCGGGCTGCTCCTGGCGATCCTGCTCGTCGCGATCGGGCTGCTGGTGTGAGCGCTCCTGCCTACGACCCGGGGCTGCAGCCGGAGCGCACGCTGCTGGCCTGGCGCCGCACCTGCCTGGCGCTCGCCGTTGTCGGTGCCGGGATCGCCCGCTTCACCGGGGTATACCTCGGGCTGGCGACGGCGGTCCTGGTGGGCGGGCTGGTGGTCCTCGGTGCCGGGTGGGCCTACCACCGGGCCACCGGGCGCTACCGTCGCGACCACCTCCGGCTGCACCACGACGACACCATCGCCTCGGACGGGGTGGCCTTCGTCGTGGCCGGCCTCAGCCTGGGCCTGGTGAGCGTGGCCGCCGCGGTCTTCGTGCTGCGGGTCGGTCTGGAACGACTGGGCTGACCGGGCCCCCCGGCGCACGGCCAGCGCTCAGGCGCTCTCCTTGCGCTGCTGCCGCTTGCGGGGGGCGACGTCGCGGCGCACGATCGTCGGGTTGACGTTCTCCTGCACGACCTCGCGGGAGATGACGACCTTGGCGATCTCGTCGTCGGAGGGCACGTCGAACATCACCGGGAGGAGGACCTCCTCCAGGATCGCGCGCAGGCCGCGGGCGCCGGTGCCGCGCAGCAACGCCTGGTCGGCGATGGCCTCCAGCGCCTCGTCGGCGAACTCGAGCTCGACGCCGTCGATCTCGAACATCTTCTGGTACTGCTTCACCAGCGCGTTGCGCGGCTCGGTGAGGATGTTGACCAGGGCGTCCCGGTCCAGCGGGGACACCGTGGTGATGACCGGCAGGCGGCCGATGAACTCCGGGATCAGCCCGAACTTCATGAGGTCCTCGGGCAGGACGTCGCCGAAGTGCTCCCCCACGTCCTTGGCGGATTTCAGCTCGGCACCGAAGCCCAGCCCCTGCTTGCCGGTGCGCGACTCGATGATCTTCTCCATCCCGGCGAAGGCGCCGCCGACGATGAAGAGCACGTTGCCGGTGTCGATCTGGATGAACTCCTGGTGCGGGTGCTTGCGGCCGCCCTGCGGCGGCACGCTGGCGACCGTCCCCTCGAGGATCTTCAGCAGCGCCTGCTGCACGCCCTCGCCGGACACGTCCCGGGTGATCGAGGGGTTCTCGCTCTTGCGCGCGATCTTGTCGATCTCGTCGATGTAGATGATCCCGGTCTCGGCCTTCTTCACGTCGAAGTCGGCGGCCTGGATGAGCTTGAGCAGGATGTTCTCGACGTCCTCACCGACATACCCCGCCTCGGTGAGCGCGGTCGCGTCGGCGATCGCGAAGGGGACGTTGAGCATCCGGGCCAGGGTCTGCGCCAGGTAGGTCTTGCCGCAGCCCGTGGGCCCGATGAGCAGGATGTTGGACTTGGCGATGTCGACGTTCTCGTCGGCGCTGCCCTTGCCCTCACCGGCCTGGATGCGCTTGTAGTGGTTGTAGACCGCGACGGCCAGGGC
Source organism: Serinicoccus sp. CUA-874 (assembly GCF_001942225.1). NCBI lineage: Bacteria > Bacillati > Actinomycetota > Actinomycetes > Micrococcales > Ornithinimicrobiaceae > Serinicoccus > Serinicoccus sp. CUA-874. The sequence goes on from NZ_MKJZ01000037.1 coordinate 175,784, forward strand.
GCGCTTGGCCGGGTCCTGGCCGACGACGTAGTTCTGCAGGAAGTCGAAGATCTCCCGCGGCTTGGGCAGCTGGCCCAGCCCCAGGTCGCTGGACTCGGCCAGCTCCTCCTCGATGATCTCGTTGCACAGGTCGATGCACTCGTCGCAGATGTAGACGCCGGGCCCGGCGATCAGCTTCTTGACCTGCTTCTGGCTCTTCCCGCAGAAAGAGCACTTCAGCAGCTCGCTGCTCTCGCCCATCCGTGCCACGTGGTCGTCCTTCCTACCGCTGCGTCCTCACCGTGGTGCGGGCGACCCGGGGTCGCCCTGTCTGCACGACGCTACCTTGCCGAGCCGGGTTTCGGCACGGTTTTCCCGGCGCGATCCGCGTGTTGGGCCCGCGATCCGCTGTCAGCGGAACCCCGCTCCGGGGGAGCTCCCGCCGTGAGACCGGTCAGCACGAGCAGGACCGGGAGCAGGGCCACCAGGTAGCGCGGGCGGGCCTCGAACAGCGCGAGGTAGCCCGTCAGCGCGAGCAGGCTGACCGAGCAGGCGGCCACCCAGGGACCGCTCCGGACGCGCCAGAGCCCGACCCCGGTCACGAGCAGCGTCGCCACCCAGAGGCCGTGCAGCGCGGGGGCCACCACCTGACGGTAGGGCTCGCCGGAGCCGACGAACCAGGACTGCAGCGCGCTCCACCGGCTCCCGAGGAGGCCGGGCTCGTCCCGGTCGACGCCCCCCCGTGGGCCCAGAAGGTGCCGTCACCCCAGACCCAGGCGATCTTGCGGGAGGTGAAGGTCAGGTTGCCGACCACGCCCCGCTCCAGGACCTGGGTGCGGATCTTGTCGCGGGAGATCTGCTGCCGCAGCTCCTGGTCGGGCTGATGCTTCATGGTCGACGCGTGCTCCCAGCTCCAGCCACCGTAGACGCGGGTCGGCGACGGGTCCTGCGAGTCGTAGGTGCCCATCGCCAGGAAATGCTCCACCGGGTAGGGCTGCTGGACCTGCTCCAGGCGCTCCGACGGCAGCTGCGTCAGCCGCGCCGCCGCCGACGTGGTGGCCGCGACACCCACCCCCAGGGCCAGCGCGCCGGCCAGGACGGCGGCCACGGCACTCCTCGCGCCCCGTCGGCGCACCAGCTCGGGGACGAGGGCGAGCGCCCCGCAGGCGAGCGCGACGGCATACACCTTGATCGAGACCGCGACGACGAGGGCGAGGAGGGCGACGGCCCACCACCGCCGACGCCGGGTCACGTCGGCACGTACCGCGGCCCAGAGGCACACCGTCACGAAGGTCGCGGCCGGCACGTCGGAATAGGGGATGGCGGTCTGCGCACTGAGGCCCAGCAATACCGTCGCCAGGGCCTGCACGGGCAGCACCGAGCCCGGTCGGTCGAGCAGCACCATCGTGGGCCCAGGCACCAGACCACGACCCCGACCCCGACGCCCTGGAGGAGCAGCATGGACGTCACGGGCGGGAGACCGAGCTGGTCGCCGAGCAGGGCCCCGGGGGTGAAGAGGGCCAGGACGGGGATGTTGTTGGGGTACTTGGAGAAGTAGTTCTCGCGCCCTTGCGTGAGCGGCTCCCCGCCCACGAGCTCCTCGACGCCCCAGACCACCTGGCGGGCGTCCCAGCCGAAGTCGATCTGGGCGAGGGGAAGGTGGCCCAGCACGATCAGGCCACCGGCCGCGGCGCCGAGCCCGACCACCAGCCGCGGGCGGCGCTGCACCGCGGCGGCCACCGGTCCGAGCCGGCCGCGACCCAGCCACCAGAGCCCGAGCAGGAGTGCGGTCACCACCCACACCAGCCCGGCGGGCATGACGAACCAGCTGGTGACGGGCGCGACCACGGCGCACACCGCCACGACGAGCAGCAGCAGGCCCAGCCCCCGTTGCACCCAGCCCAGCACCCTCGTCACGCTGCGTGAACCTACCTGCTCGTGGCGCGGTGCCGGACCCGGCGCGCCCGGGGACGACGGGAGCCCGCCCCCCCACGAGGGGTGACGGGCTCCGGGGTCGGCGACCGGCGGACCGGGGTATGCCCGGCGCCGGGCGGCCTCAGTCGTCCAGCGACGCCTTGCGCGAGGCGAGCACCTCGTCGACGAGGCCGTACTCCTTGGCCTCCGCGGCGGTGAGGATCTTGTCGCGCTCGATGTCCTTCTGGACCTGCTCGGCGCTGCGGCCGGAGTGCTTGGCCCAGGTCTCCTCGAGCCAGGTCCGCATCCGGAGCACCTCGTTGGCCTGGATCTCGATGTCCGAGGCCTGGCCGTAGTCGCCGCCGGCGAGCGCCGGCTGGTGGATGAGCACCCGCGCGTTGGGCAGCGCGAAGCGCTTGCCCGGCGCGCCGGCCGCCAGCAGCACCGCGGCCGCCGAGGCGGCCTGGCCGATGACGAAGGTCTGCACGTCCGGCTTGATGTACTGCATCGTGTCGTAGATCGCCGTCAGCGCGGTGAACGAGCCGCCGGGGCTGTTGATGTACATGAGGATGTCGCGGTCCGGGTCCTGGCTCTCCAGCACGATGAGCTGGGCGATGATGTCGTCGGCCGAGGCGTCGTCGACCTGGACGCCGAGGAAGATGATCCGGTCCTCGAACAGCTTGGTGTAGGGATCCTGGCGCTTGGTGCCGTAGGAGGTGCGCTCCTCGAACTGCGGCAGGATGTAGCGGCTGCTCGGAGCCAGCGGACGGGCCAGGCCACCGCCGGGCTGCTGCGGGGTGCCGCTCCAGGCGCCACCGGCGTACGGGCTCTGCTGGGGGAAGGTCATGGGGTCAGCTCTCTTCTCGCTGGGGTGGCCGGTCAGGAGGTGGGGGACGACGGCGCGTCGCCGGAGCGCTCGTAGACGTGGTCGACGAAGCCGTACTCCTTGGCCTCGGCCGCGGTGAACCAGCGGTCGCGGTCGGAGTCGGTGGTGATCTGCTCCACGCTCTGCCCGGTGTGCTCGGCGATCAGCTCGGCCATCTGCTGCTTGATGTGCAGCATCTGCTCGGCCTGGATCTTGATGTCGGAGGCGGTGCCGCCGATGCCGCCCGAGGGCTGGTGCATCATGACGCGGGCGTGCGGGGTGGCATACCGCTTGCCGGGGGCGCCGGCGGAGAGGAGGAACTGCCCCATCGAGGCGGCCAGGCCCATCGCCACCGTGGCGACGTCGTTGGGGATCCACTGCATGGTGTCGAAGATCGCCATGCCCGCGGTCACCGAGCCGCCCGGGGAGTTGATGTAGAGCCAGATGTCCTTCTCCGGGTCCTCGGCGGCCAGGAGCAGCAACTGGGCGCAGATCGCGTTGGCGTTGTCGTCGCGCACCTCCGAGCCCAGGAAGATGATGCGCTCCTTGAGGAGCCGGTTGTAGATCTGGTCGTCGAGACCCGCCGGCGCGGTGCTCTCGGCCATCGTGATGTCGGTCATGCGCTGCTTTCCCTCGCTTCGTCCGGGGTATGCCGTGCGGCACCTGTGCTTGTCATCGACCCTACGTCCGCCCCCGTCGCGAAACTCCCCCGCGGGCGCCGTGTTCGCCCTGAGCGCACTGCCGCCTCGCCCCCTCCCCAGACCGACCGCACGGTCTGTGTGGCCCGGCCGCGCGGTCTGCGCCGACCGGCCGCACGGTGGGCACCGTCCCGGCCGTGCGAGGCTGTCCGCGTGACCGACACCCTTCGCGCCGACCGCACCTGGCTGGTCGCCCTGGCCGCCTCGCTGTGGGGCCTGTCCGCGCTCTGGCGCGGCCCGCTGGCGCAGGAGCTGCCCTCGCTCGCCATCGTCTTCTGGGAGCACGCCCTGCTGACCCTGGTCCTGCTGCCGTGGCTGGTCCCCGCGGTCCGCCGCTGGCGCGCCGCGAGCCTGCGCACCCAGGTCTCGGTGCTCGTCATCGGTGCCGGCAGCTCGGCGCTGGCCACGACGTTGTTCACCGCTGCCTTCCGCCTCGGCGACCCCATCACCCCGCAGGTCCTGCAGAAGCTGCAGCCCTTCATCGCGCTGGCGCTCGCCGCGGTCCTGCTCGGGGAGCGGCTGCGCCGGTCCTACCTGCTCTTCCTCGCGCCCGCCGTCGTCGGCGCGTGGCTGATGACCTTCGCCGACCCGCTGGCCGTCACGGTGAGCTCGGCGCAGGCCGCGCTGCTCGCGCTCGGCGCCGCGGCGCTGTGGGCGGGTGGGACGGTGCTCGGCCGGGCGGCGAGCGCGGAGCTGCGCTTCGTGGACCTGACGGCCCTGCGCTTCGCCGTCGGCCTGGTGACACTGGCGATCATCGCCGGCTTCACCGGCACCCCGTTGGCCGTCCCGCTCTCCGCCGCGCCCTCGATCGCGGCGCTCGCGCTGCTGCCCGGGCTCGCGGCGATGACGCTCTACTACCGGGCGCTGCGGCATACCCCGGCCTCCCGGGCGACTCTCGCCGAGCTGACCTTCCCGCTCACCGCCGCCCTCATCGGGGTGATCGCGTTCGGCAGCCGCCCGGAGCCGACCCAGTGGCTGGGGATGGCGCTGGTCGTCGCGACCGTCGTCGCGCTGTCGCTGCACGAGCAGCGCGCCCCGCAGCCCTCGGTCCGGGCGCCCGAGCGCGCCGAGGCCCTGCAGCGCTGACCTCTCTCGACCACCGCGGCCGCCCTCCCGCTCGATGTGGTGCCGTCCGTCGTACTCCACTGTGGTCCGGGTTGCCCGATCACCCGCGTCGAGCCGACGCAGCAGGTCACCGCTGCCGACCAGGCTGTCGCCCAGCACCACCAGGTCGACGAGATCGAGTACCCGTGCGCAGTCGAGGAAGGTGTCCAACGGCGTCGTGACCCGCAGGCCCCGGAAGACCACCGGCTGCCGCGACGAGGCGTGCACGACGAGGTCCTCCCGGGCCGACCGCGCCCGCCCGGTCGGCACGCTGACGTGCGGGCGCACCGCGTGCGGGACGACACCGCCCCAGAGCTCGGCGGCGGTGTGGTGGGAGGCGAAGGCGTCGGCCGGGGCGACCAGCAGCGCGGCCCGGGCCACAGAAAACGCGACTGCACCGGGTATGCCGTGAACTCGCCCTGCTGGGCGGCATACCCGGTGCAGTCGCGCACCGTGCGTGGTGGGTCAGGCCTTGGCGGCGTCCTCGGTCTCCTCGGCCTCGACGACCTCGTGGCCGGCCTCCACGACCTGGTCGCCCGGCCCGACCTCCTCGGCCGCCTCGTCGTCCTCGTCGTCACCCTCGATCGCGTCGAGGTCGACGACGTTCCCGTCGGTGTCGGTGACCTTCGCCTGCTCCAGGACGTTCGCGAGCGCCTTGCGGCGACCGACCTCGGCGACCATCGCGGGCACCTGGTTCTGCTGGTCGATCTGCTGCGCGAACTGCTGGGCGTTCATGCCGTACTGCTGCGCGGTCATCATGATGTACTCGATGAGCTCGCCCTGGTCGACCTCGACCTCGTCCCGCTTGACCAGCGCGTCGAGCAGGAACTGCGTCTGCATCGCCTTGATCGTGGACTCGGTGACCTCGGCGCGGTGCTCGTCGTCCTCGAGCCGCTCCTCGCCCTCGAGGTGACGGTGCACCTCGGCCTCGACGAGGCTCTCGGGCACCGGGATCTCGACCATGCCGAGCATGGCCTCCAGCACCTTGTCGCGGGCGCCGACGCCCTGCTCGAAGCGGGCGCCCTGCTCGGCCTGCTTGGCGAGGTCCTCGCGCAGCTCGTCCATCGTGTCGAACTGGCTGGCCAGCTGGGCGAACTCGTCGTCCAGCTCGGGCAGCTCGCGCTCCTTGGCGGCCTGCACGGTGACGGTGACGTCGGCGTTCTCGCCCTTGCGGTCACCACCGGCCAGCGGCGAGCTGAACTCGACGGTGTCGCCGGCCTTGGTTCCGCGCAGCGCGGTGTCCAGCCCGTCCAGCATCGTGCCGGAGCCGATCTCGTAGGAGACGCCGGTCACCGAGTCGATCTCCTCCTCGCCGATCTTTGCGGACAGGTCGATCGTCAGGTGGTCGCCGGTCTTGGCCTTGCGCTTGATCGGCTTGAGGGTGCCAAAACGCTCGCGCAGGTTGTCGATCCGGGTCTGCACGTCCTCCTCGGACGCCTGGACCGGGTCGACGACGACCTCGATGCCGGAGAAGTCGGGCAGCTCGAACTGCGGGACGATGTCGACCTCCGCCTCGAAGGCGAGGTCCTGGCCCTCCTCCATCGGCAGCGTGGTGAGGTTGACCTCGGGCTGCGAGAGCGGAGTGAGGTCGTTCTCGGTCATCGCCTGGGTGTAGTACTCCGGCAGGGCGTCGTTGACAGCCTCCTGCACCACGGCGCCGCGGCCGAAGCGCTGGTCGATGATCCGGTTCGGCACCTTGCCCTTGCGGAAGCCTGGGATCTGCACGTTGGCGCCGATGCTCTTGTAGGCGGCATCCAGCTTGGGCTGGAGGTCGGCGGCGGGGACCTCGACGGTCAGCTTGACCCGGGTCGGGGTCAGGGTCTCGACAGCGCTCTTCACTGCAGGTTGCTCCGTTGTCATGTCGGGGGTATGTCGTCTCTCGCCGGGCGTGCGAACAGCCCGCGGCGAGCACGCGGATCAGCACCATGCTAGGTGGTCGGGGTAGCCGGATTCGAACCGGCGGCCTTCCGCTCCCAAAGCGGACGCGCTACCAAGCTGCGCCATACCCCGTCGTCGGACGGCGTCACGGACGCCGCGGGCAAGGGTCTAGACTATCTCCTCGGCCCGGCGGGACACGCCTCACGCGGGGTCGCGCGGGTGTAGCTCAATGGTAGAGCCCCAGTCTTCCAAACTGGCTACGCGGGTTCGATTCCCGTCACCCGCTCCACTCACCGGTGCGCACGGCCGAGACGTAGCGACTCAGCTGGCGTCGGACCTCTCGCTCGTCCACGGCGTCCGGTATGGTCGATGCCTGCAGGGTCAGCCCGTCGACCACGGTATGCAGGAGCTCGGCGGCCTTCTCGAGCTTCGGGGGTAGGGGAGGGTCGGGGTCCGCCACCACCTGGGCGAAGAGCCTGTCCTCGCCTCGGACTTCGGCCACGACCCCTCGGCAGACCAGTCGGGTGCCCCGCCACCCCGCCTGACAGAGATCGGTGAGAGAGGGGTCGACCTGTGACTGCACCAGGGCCGCCAGCCAGACCCGCACCTCGCCCGTGCGACGTTCGTCGAACGGGAGCAGCTCCTCCAAGACCCGCCGGCACCGCTCCTCCCCCGGCGACCCGGTCCGCCACTGGTGGCGCACCCGCGCCGTCACCCCCTCGATCATCTGGTCGATGGCGAATCGCAACAGCTCGTCCTGGCTGGTGAAGTAGTACCGCACGGCTCCGAGCGACCAGGCGCCCTCGGCCGCGACCGAGCGCGCACTGGCAGCCGCCATGCCCTCGCGGGCGATGACCCGCCACATCGCGTCGGCGATCTGCCGCCGCCGCTGCTCGTGATCCACGACCTTGGGCATGAGCCATCTTGACACAGGTGTATTGGGAAGAGATGCTGGGGTGATCCGATACAGCTGTATCAGGAAGGGGAAATCATGGCACCGGGCGCGCTCCTGGCACTTGTCGGACTGGCGCTGGTCGACAGCACGAGCGTGGGCACGTTGGTGCTCCCCCTCCTGATGCTCGTGCACCCCAGGGTGAGTGCGAGCCGGGTCCTCATCTACCTGACCACGATCAGCCTGTTCTACCTCGCATTCGGCGTGGCCCTGCTGACCGGCGCCGACCTGCTCGGCGACCTGGCAGCCGACCTCTCGGGCACCCCAGGTGCGGACCACCTGCAGCTGGCGACGGGGATCGGTCTCCTGCTCGTCAGCTTCTGGCCAGATACTGCGTGGGCCAAGCGGGCCGCTGCTCGGCGCAAGGCCGAGGGTGCACCGCCACGGGCTCAGACCTGGGCGGACGCCATCGCCACCTCCGAGGGCAAGGTGTCGACGGTGATCGGGGTCGCGCTCGTCGCCGGGCTGATCGAGGCCGCCAGCATGGTCCCCTACCTCGGAGCCGTCGCCCTCATCAGCACCAGCGACCTCGGGCCCGGTGGCCGCCTCGGCGTCCTTGCCGGCTACGTGATGGTCATGGCGCTGCCCGCGCTGCTCCTGCTCCTCGTCCGACTCAGCCTCCACCAGAGGGCCGAGCCGACGCTGCGCCGCCTCTCCGCCTGGCTGGCAGCCCGTGCAGGTGGCGCCGTGTGGTGGGTCATCGGCATCATCGGTTTCCTGCTCGCAGCCGACGCGGCGACACGCATCTTCTGACGCCATGCAGGACCGCCCGGTCCGTGGGACCGGACCCGCGGGGAGTCAGGACCGCTGGCGTGCCGCGGCCTCCTCGACCTGGTCCAGCAGGGTCCCGAGCTCCTCGGGCCGGCGCTCGTTGGGCGCCACCTCGCCCCCGTCGAACTCGTCGAAGGTCGACAACGACACCTGCTGCCGGACCACGACCATGCTGTAGTTCGCCAGGATCAGCCGCCAGTGCTCGATGGCCCGGACACCGCCCTCGGACCCGTAGCCGACCAACCCGGCCGCCTTGCCCTGCCACTCCGGGTAGAGCCAGTCGGTGGCGTTCTTGAGGCCGCCCGGGACCGAGTGGTTGTACTCCGGCGTCACGAGCACGAAGCCGTCACAGGCGTCGATGGCAGCGCTCCAGGCGTGCACGGACTCGTGCGGGTACTGCTTCTTGGCGCCGCCGGGCACCTTCTCCCACTCCAGCAGCGGCACCCCGAAGGTCTTGAGGTCGATGAGCTCGTAGTCGGTGCCGCCGTCGCGCTGCTGGGCCTGGTCGTGGACCCAGCGGGCCACGCTCTCGCCCTTGCGGCCCTCGCGGATGGACCCGATGATGATGCCGATCTTCATGGGCACCATCGGACCACAGCTGCTCAGTACCCGCCCGGCGGGGGCACCATCTCGCCGCGCACCCCCAGCAGCCGCACCGGTCGCTCGTCCGCGAGGCGCAGGTAGAGCTCGAAGGCGGTGGCCGCGAGCACCTCGGGGTCGGTGGTCGGTTCCGGCAGCTTGCGACCCCGGTGGTAGGTGAAGAAGGGCACGAAGCGCACCTTGAGGAAGACCCGCTGCACCGGCCGGCCCTCCGAGGCGACGTCCTCGACGACCCGCGCCGCGAGCTCGCACAGGGCCTCGCGCACCTCCTCGGGGGTCACGAGGTCCTGCTGGTAGGTCGTCTCGCGGCCCCGCGCCCGCGGCACCCAGGGCGAGTCGTCCGGCCAGTCCGCTCCCCCGCCCCGGCCCAGCTCGGAGAGCCGCGGCCCGTTGGTCGGGCCGAACTCCGCGGCCAGCACCGCGTCGTCGGCCCCGGCCAGCTCCGCCACCGTGGTCAGACCGACCTGCTCCAGGCGCGCGGCGATGCGCTTGCCGACGCCCCACAGCGCCGTCGTCGGGCGTGGTCCCATCACCTCGAGCCAGGTCTCACGGGTGAGGACGTAGGTGCCGCGCGGCTTGCCGAAGTCGGTCGCGGTCTTGGCCCGCACGAGGCTGTCACCGATGCCGATCGAGCAGTGCAGCCCGGTGCGCTCCAGCACCGCCGCCTGCACCCCGGCGGCCACGGCCTCGACGTCGTCGGTCTCGACCCCGACGAAGGCCTCGTCCCACCCGAGCACCTGCACCACCGCGCCCGGCCACGCCCGCAGCGTGTCCATGACCTGCTCGGAGGCGTCCTCGTAGACCGGGAAGTCCACCGGCAGGAAGACCGCGTCGGGGCACCGGCGCGCGGCGACGCGCAGCGGCATACCGGAGCGGACGCCGTGCTCGCGCGCCTCGTAGGACGCAGTCGAGACCACCGCGCGCTCGGTCGGGTCGCCGCGTCCGCCGACGACCACGGGGCACCCCGCCAGCTCGGGACGGCGCAAGATCTCCACGGCGGCCAGGAACTGGTCCATGTCGACGTGCAGCACCCATCTGCGGCTCACGCGCCCATTGTGTCCGAGCCCGCCGACACCCGCCCGGGCGCGACCGGTCCTCGACCGCGACGCGCCCGGGCATCGCGCCCGGGTCGACAGCCCCGGGGGGATGTGGTTGCGTGGTCCCGCAAGAAAGGCGCCCCGACCGGGGCGCCGGACCCGATGGGAAGGAGTCTCGTCATGGGCTTCATGGACAAGGCCAAGGACATGGCCGGTCAGCACGACGAGAAGGTCGACCAGGGCGTCGAGCAGGCTGGCGACTTCGTCGACGACAAGACCGGCGGCAAGCACTCCGAGCAGGTCGACAAGGCCCAGGACTTCGCCAACGACCGCGCCGACCAGTTCGGTGGCGTCGAGGGCGAGGGCAACGGCGAGGGCGACAACAACGCCTGAGCGTGAGCTGAGCCTGCGAAGCCCCCGCCCGGTCGATCCGGGCGGGGGCTTCGTCGTGCGGCGTCAGGGCAGCGGCGGGAGCGTCCCGTCGCTCTCGTAGGCGCGCATCATGTCGATCCGGCGCTGGTGCCGGTCGTCGCCCGAGAAGGGGGTCGCCAGGAAGGCCTCGACGATCGCGCGCCCTTCCTCGAGGGTATGCATCCGCGCGCCGAGGGAGACGACCTGCGCATCGTTGTGCTCGCGGGTGAGGCGTGCCAGCTCGGGGTCGTAGGCGAGCGCCGCGCGGATGCCGGCCACCTTGTTGGCGGCCATCTGCTCACCGTTGCCCGACCCGCCCAGCACGATCCCGAGCGACCCCGGGTCCGCGGCGACCGCCTCGGCGGCGCGCAGCACGAAGACCGGGTAGTCGTCCTGCGGGTCGTGGTCGACCGGCCCGTGGTCGACGACCTCGTGACCCTGCTCACCGAGCCAGGTCACCAGGTCGCGCTGCATCTCGTAGGCGGCGTGGTCGCCGCCGATGTGAACCCGCACGGCGCTCTCCCTCAGCTGAAGTCCGGACCCACCGAGCGGGTCCGCTTGATCTCGTAGAAACCCGGGGTCGCGGCGACGAGCAGGCAGCCGTCCCAGAGCTTGCCGGCGGCCTCGCCCTTGGGGGCGGGTGTGACGACGGGCCCGAAGAAGGCGACGTCCTCGACCGAGACGACCGGCGTGCCGACGTCGTCGCCGACGAGGTCGATGGCCCGCTGGTGGCTGGCGCGCAGCGCCTCGTCGTGCTCCTCCGAGCCGCCGGCCTGGGCCAGCGAGGCGTCCAGCCCGAGCTCCTCGACCACCTCGGTGGTGATGGCGTCGAGGTCCTCGCTGCCGCGTCCGTCGAGGTGGATCCGCTGGCCGTAGGCGTCGTACATCTTCTTGCGCATCTCGTTGGCCTCGGCCGCGGGCAGGTCGGCGGTGGCCGCGATGATCGTGCGGACCGGGCCCCAGGCGCGGTCGAGCATCTCGCGGTAGCCCTCGTCGAGGTCGCGCCCCTCGTTGAGCACCGACAGGCTCATCACGGACCAGGTGATCTCCAGGTCGCGGACCTGCGCCGCCTCCATGAGCCACCGGGAGGTCATCCAGGCCCACGGGCAGGCCGGGTCGAAGAACATCTCGGCGTGGGTGGTCCGACCTGTGGCGGACTGGGCGGAGGACTCGTGATACGTCATGCGACCATCGTGTCACGGCATACCCTGCCCGCACCTGCGGACCCGACGCTCGACGAGGAGACCTCTGCATGCCCGGCACCAACCTGACCCGTGACGAGGCGGCCGCCCGGTCCGCGCTCATCCGCTGCGAGTCCTACGACGTGGCCCTGGACCTCACCCGGGGCGCGGAGACCTTCGCGACGAGCAGCACCGTCAGGTTCACCTGCACCAGCCCGGGCGAGTCGACGTGGATCGACTTCGTCGGCGCCTCGGTGGAGCGGGTCGTGCTCAACGGCACCGAGCTCGACCCGGCCACCGCCTGGGTGGACTCCCGGATCGCGCTGCCCGAGCTCAAGGAGAGCAACGAGCTCGTCGTCGAGGCGACCGGGACCTACATGAACACCGGCGAGGGGCTGCACCGCTTCGTCGACCCGGCGGACGGCGAGGTCTACCTCTACACCCAGTTCGAGGTCCCCGACAGCCGCCGGATGTATGCCGTCTTCGAGCAGCCCGACCTCAAGGCCACCTTCGCCTTCACGGTCACCGCGCCGGCCCACTGGCAGGTCATCTCCAACGAGCCGACCCCGGAGCCCACGGCGGTCGCCGACAGCGCGGACGGGCAGAGCGACGACCGCGGGGCCGCGACCTGGACCTTCCCCGCGACGCCGCGCATCTCCTCCTACATCACCGCCCTGGTGGCCGGGCCCTACGACGTGGTCCGCGACAGCGTGAGCACCCGGGCCGGCGAGATCCCGCTCGGGGTCTTCTGCCGCAAGAGCCTCACCCCGCACCTGGACGCGGACAACATCCTCGACGTCACCAAGAAGGGCTTCGCCTTCTTCGAGGAGGAGTTCGACTGCGCCTACCCGTTCAGCAAGTACGACCAGATCTTCACGCCGGAGTACAACATGGGCGCGATGGAGAACGCGGGCTGCGTCACCATCGTGGAGAACTACGTCTTCCGGTCCAAGGTGACCGAGGCGATCGTGGAGCGGCGCGCGCTGACGATCCTGCACGAGCTGGCGCACATGTGGTTCGGCGACCTGGTGACGATGACCTGGTGGGACGACCTGTGGCTCAACGAGTCTTTCGCCGAGTGGGCCTCGACGACCGCCCAGGCCGAGGCGACCGGGTGGAAGGACGCCTGGACGACCTTCGGCACCGCGGAGAAGGCCTGGGCCTACAAGCAGGACCAGCTCTCCTCGACCCACCCGGTCGCGGCGGACATGGTCGACCTCGCCGCGGTGGAGGTGAACTTCGACGGCATCACGTATGCCAAGGGCGCCTCGGTGCTCAAGCAGCTCGTCGCCTACGTCGGGCGCGAGCCCTTCCGGGACGGGCTCCGTGCCTATTTCGCCAAGCACGCGTGGGGCAACACCACGCTGCGCGACCTGCTCACGGAGCTGGAGGCGACCAGCGGGCGCGACCTGAGCTCCTGGAGCCAGGTCTGGCTCGAGACGGCCGGAGTCAACACGCTGAGCCCCGAGGTCGAGGTCGCGCAGGACGGCACGATCTCGGCACTGACGCTCGTGCAGACCACGCCGGAGGAGCACCCGACCCTGCGGCCGCACCGCCTCGCGGTCGGCTGCTACGACCTGGTGGACGGCGTGCTGCGCCGGACCCGTCGCGTCGAGCTGGACGTGGACGGCGAGCGCACCGAGGTCGCCGAGCTCGTCGGCAGCCGGTGCCGGACCTGCTGCTGGTCAACGACGACGACCTGGCCTACGCCAAGATCCGGCTGGACGAGCGCTCGCTCGCCACGGCCCTGGAGCACGTCCGGGGGATCGAGGACTCGCTGGCGCGGGCGCTCGTGCTGGGCGCCGCGTGGGACATGACCCGGGACGGCGAGATGTCGGCCAGCGACTACGTCCGGCTCGTGCTCACCGCGCTGCCCGGCGAGACCGACTCCACCCTGCTCCGGGTGCTGATCCAGCAGGTCAGCGCTGCCGCGCTCACGTATACCGCGCCGGCTCACCGGGAGTCGGTGGTGTCCTCGCTGACGACCGGGCTGCGCGAGGCCGCGCTGGGCGCCGACGGCGGCAGCGACGCCCAGCTGCAGCTGGTGACGGCGTGGGCCTCCTTCGCGCAGGCCGAGCAGGACGTCGTCCTCGTGCACGCCCTGCTGGACGGCGAGCGCGAGCTGGCCGGGCTGACGATCGACCAGGACCTGCGCTGGACGCTGCTCACCGCGCTGGCCACGGCCGGCGCGGCGGGCGAGGAGGAGATCGCCGCCGAGCGTGAGCGCGACAACACCGCCACCGGGCACGAGAAGGCGGCCCGCGCCCGCGCGGCGCTGCCGACCGCTGAGGCCAAGGATCGCGCGTGGACGGACGCGGTCGAGACCGCCGGTCTGTCGAACTCGGTGCTCGCGGCCATGGCGCTCGGCTTCGGCCGGGTGCACGACGTGGCCCTGCTGGAGCCGTATGCCGAGCGCTACCACGCGGTGATCGACCGGGTGTGGTCCGAGCGCACGCACCACATCGCCGAGTCGCTCGCGGTCGGTTTCTACCCGCTGGCCCTGGCGAGCCCGGCCCTGCTGCAGGCGAGCGAGGACTGGCTGGCGGCGCACACCGACGCCTCCAACAGCCTTCGGCGTACCATCGCCGAGAACCGCGACGCCGTCGCCCGGGCAGTCGCCGCCCAGGCGGCCGACGCCGGCTGAGGGCGCGACCGACCGCTCCCACGGGGAGGATCAGCAGATGGAGCAACCACCAGCGTCCACCGGGTCGCCGCGCACCCCGGTCTCCGCCCGGGCGGGACGCGGTGCCCTGCTCGGCGCCGTCTTCCTCATGGCGACCAGCGCCATCGGGCCCGGGTTCATCACCCAGACCACGGTCTTCACCGCCGAGCTGGGTGCCGCCTTCGCGTTCGCGATCCTCGTCTCGGTGATCGTCGACATCGCCGTGCAGCTCAACGTGTGGCGGGTCATCGGGGTGAGCGGGCTGCGGGCGCAGGACCTGGCCAACCGGGTGGTCCCGGGTGCCGGATACCTGCTCGCGGCGCTGGTCGTCTTCGGCGGGCTCGTCTTCAACATCGGCAACATCGGCGGCACCGCGCTGGGAGCCAACGCGATGCTCGGGCTCGACCCGCGGGTCGGCGGCGCCGCCTCAGCGCTGGTGGCGATCGTCATCTTCCTCAGCAAGCGTGCCGGGGTGGCCATGGATCGGATCGTGGTCGTGCTCGGGCTGGTGATGATCGTCATGGTCACCTGGGTGGCGATCACCTCCGATCCCCCGCTGGGCGAGGCGCTGCGTCAGACGGTGCGTCCGGACCGGGTCGACTTCCTGGTCATCGTCACTCTCATCGGCGGGACGGTCGGCGGCTACATCACGTATGCCGGCGCCCACCGGCTGGTGGACTCCGGGATCACCGGGCCGCAGCATGTCCGGGAGATCAGCCGGGTGTCGGTCACCGGCATCGTCGTCGCGGGCATCATGCGTGGGCTGCTCTTCCTGGCCGTGCTCGGCGTCGTCGCCGGGGGCGTCGCCCTGTCCGAGGAGAACCCTCCGGCGTCCGCCTTCGAGGCCGCGCTCGGCGAGGTCGGGGTCATCATCTTCGGGGTCATCCTCTGGGCGGCCGGGATCACCAGCGTGATCGGCGCCTCCTACACCTCGGTGTCCTTCCTCGCCACCTTCTCGGGCTGGCTGCAGCGGCACCGGGGCTGGGTCGTCGTCGGGTTCATCGCGCTGTCAACGGTGGTCTATGTCGCCCTGGGGCAGGCTCCCGTCACGCTGCTCATCCTGGCCGGAGCGCTCAACGGGCTGATCCTGCCGGTCGGACTCGGCGTCATCGTGTGGGTGGCCCTGCGCCGCCAGGACCTGCTGCAGGGCTACCGCTACCCGCTATGGCTGGGCCTGTGCGGTCTGGCAGTGTGGCTTCTGACGCTCTATCTCGCGTGGCAGTCGCTCGGCGGGATCGCCCAGCTGTGGGAGTGAGGCAGACATGACGCACATCGACCTCAACGCGGACCTCGGCGAGAGTTTCGGTCGCTGGAGCCTCGGCGACGACGAGGCGATGCTCGAGGTCGTCACCAGCGCCAACGTCGCCTGCGGCTTCCACGCCGGTGACCCGGGGGTGCTGCGCCGGGCCTGCGCCGGCGCAGCGGCCCGTGGCGTCGTGGTCGGCGCCCAGGTGGGCTACCGCGACCTGGCCGGCTTCGGCCGCCGGTTCCTCGACGTCCCACCGGCCGAGCTGGTCGACGACGTGCTCTACCAGATCGGGGCGCTGGAGGCCCTGGCCCGCGTCGAGGGCACCCGAGTGGCCTACGTCAAGCCGCACGGCGCGCTCTACAACGCGATCGTGCACCACGAGGAGCAGGCGGGCGCGGTCGTGGAGGCGGTGCGCTCCTACGACCCCGGACTCGCCGTCCTGGGGCTGCCGGGCTCGGCGTGGCTGCGACGCGCCGAGGAGGCCAGGCTGCGGATCGTCGAGGAGGCCTTCGCCGACCGGGCCTACACCCCGGAGGCCACGCTGGTCCCGCGCAGCGAGCCCGGTGCCGTCCTGCACGACCCCGACGAGATCGCCGCCCGCTGCGTCCGGCTGGCGACCGAGGGCGTCGTCGAGGCGGTGGACGGGACGCAGGTCGCGGTGCGCGCGGCCTCTCTGTGCGTCCACGGCGACAGCCCCGGCGCGGTCGCGATCGCCCAGGCGGTGCGCTCCGCGCTGGAAGGCGCGGGCGTGCGGCTGCGCCCGTTCGTCGAGGTCGAGGACTAGGGGACGGTATGCGCTGCCTGCCCTGCGGCGAGGCCGGGCTCCTGGTCGAGCTGGACGACCTGGAGCAGGTGCTGGCGCTGCACGCCGCGCTGCAGGAGGTTTCGCCG
Organism: Serinicoccus sp. CUA-874; assembly: GCF_001942225.1. Lineage (NCBI taxonomy): Bacteria > Bacillati > Actinomycetota > Actinomycetes > Micrococcales > Ornithinimicrobiaceae > Serinicoccus > Serinicoccus sp. CUA-874. The sequence continues at coordinate 191,976 of NZ_MKJZ01000037.1, forward strand.
CCCGGTGTCGTCGACCTCGTGCCGGCCGCACGGACCCTGCTGCTGCAGCTCGACCCCGCGCTCACCGACCCGGGGGCGGTGGCCGAGGTGGTGCGGTCCACGACACTGCAGCCCGGTGCGGCGCCGGAGGCCGACAGCGTCGAGATCGCGGTAGTCTACGACGGCGCCGACCTGGCCGAGGTCGCCGAGCACACCGGGATGGGCCCGCGCGAGGTGGTGCGGGCGCATACCGGGCAGGAGTGGCGGGTCGCCTTCTGCGGCTTCTCCCCCGGCTTCGGCTACCTGGTAGCCCAGGACGACCGGCTCCACGTGCCGCGGCGGAGCACGCCGCGCACCCGGGTGCCGGCGGGCGCGGTCGGGCTGGCCGGGGAATTCGGCGGGATCTACCCGCGCGAGTCCCCCGGCGGCTGGCAGCTCATCGGCCGCACCGACGCGACGCTGTGGGACGTCGAGCGCGACCCGCCGGCGCTGCTCGTGCCGGGCACGCGGGTCCGCTTCGTGGAGGTCGAGGCGTGACCGGGTCGGGGGGTTCCGCGCTGGAGGTGCTGGCCGCCGGGCCCGGGACCACCGTGCAGGACCTCGGTCGCCCCGGGCTGGCGAGCCTCGGCGTCGGGCGGTCCGGCGCTGCCGACACGCCCTCGCTCCGGCTGGCGAACCGGCTCCTCGGCAACCACGAGGGGGCGGCCGCGGTCGAGGTCACCCTGGGCGGGCTGACCGTGCGCGCCGTCGGTGGTGTGCACGTCGCGCTCACCGGCGCCCCCTGCCCCTTGGCGGTGGACGGTCGCGACGCCGCGGCGAATGCGGTCCACTGGCTCCCGGACGGCGCCGAGCTCTCCCTCGGTATGCCCCCGGTCGGCCTGCGCAGCTACCTCGCCGTGCGCGGCGGTCTCGACGTGCCACCGGTCCTGGGCTCTCGCTCGCGGGACACGCTGGCGGGCCTGGGGCCGGAGCCGGTGACCGAGGGGACGGTCCTGCCGGTCGGGCCGGCGCCGCAGGCCGACCCGGTCGTGGATGCCGCGCCGGTCGACCCGCCGACCGCCGACGAGGTCGTCCTGCGGGTGCGGCTGGGCCCTCGTGACGATTGGTTCACCGACGAGGCCGTGCGCACCCTGTTCGCGCAGGCATACCGGCTCAGCTCCGACTCCGACCGGGTCGCGCCCGGCTGGAAGGCCCGGCACTCGAACGTTCCGACACGCAGGAGCTGCCGAGCGAGGGCATGGTCCTCGGCAGCCTGCAGGTCCCACCCTCGGGGCAGCCGACCATCTTCCTGGCCGACCACCCGGTCACCGGCGGCTACCCCGTCATCGGTGTGGTCGACCCCCGGGACGTGCCGCTGGCCGCGCAGGCCAGGCCGGGCCAGACCGTGCGCTTTCGCCGGTCAGCCAGCTGACCCTATCCGTAGTGGTAGCGGCAGGCGGCGATGCGGATCTCGTGCGCGGCGATCTTGTAGACGAGTCGGTGCTCGTGGGTGATGCGCCGCGACCAGTAGCCGGCGACGTCGTGCCTCAGTGCTTCCGGCTTGCCGATCCCCGCATGGCCGTTGCGCTGGATGTCCTTCAGGAGCAGGTTGATGCGTTTGAGGACCCTGCGGTCCTGCGACTGTCACCAGAGGTAGTCCTCCCAGGCGTGCTCGTCCCAGACCAGCAGCACCCTTGTCAATCCGCCTCGATCAGCCCGTGCGTCGGACCGAGGAGCGGGCCAGCCCTGACCGTGCACCTGCGCGGATGATTCGATTCTCAGGAGCGTTCCGACCCCGTCTTCTTGATCTTGATCAGATAGATCCCCGCCAGGAGGCGCCCGCCAGACTCACCACGGCCCAGGCCCAGTATCGGCTCCCACCGTCGGTGACGATGCTTATCGCGGCAAGCAGCAGCTGAACGCAGAAGCCGCCCAGGACGATGTAGGCACCGCGTCGATCTGGCGTCAAGGCTCAAAAACTCACGTCGCCGAGGCGCGCAGGTGCAGCGGGGTCGTTCACCGCCCGCGCGAGCCGCCGGGCGGTCCGCCACGTGACGAGCTCGTCGAGGAGCACGGGGCGACCCTCGGGGCCGGCCAGTGGCACCCGCCAGTTGGGGTACTCCTCGTCGGTGCCGGGCTGGTTGATGACCCGGGTGTCGCCGGCGAGGTCGCTGACGCTGACGCCGAGTAGCTTGGCCGGCGTGCGGGTGAGGAAGGCGTGCAGCGCCCGCACCTGCTCGTCGAGGTCCGCGCCCTCGCTCAGCAGGCCGCGGCGGCGCAGGTCGGCCAGCACCTCGTCGCGGGAGCGTGCCTCCTCCGCCTGCTCCTCCTCCAGGGGCCGGTCCAGCAGGCCCAGCCGGGAGCGCAGGTCGACGTGCACGCCCTGCAGGTAGCCGGCGGTCGGCGGGAGGTCGTGCGTCGTGACCGTCGCCAGGCACAGCTCGCGGTAGGCCTCGGGGTCCAGCAGCCGGCCGTCGCCGTCCCAGTCCCGCTCGAACCACAGGATCGAGGTGCCCAGGACGCCCCGCTCGCGCAGGTAGTCGCGCACCCATGGCTCCACGGTGCCGAGGTCCTCGCCGATGACGACGGCACCGGCCCGGTGCGCCTCGAGCAGCAGGATCCCGATCATCGCCTCGTGGTCGTAGCGCACGTAGGTGCCCTGGAAGGGCTCGGCCCCGTCCGGGATCCACCACAGCCGGAAGAGGCCGATGACGTGGTCCACCCGCAGCCCGCCGCTGTCGCGCAGCGCGGCGCGCACCATCTCGCGGTAGGGGGCATACCCCAGCTCGGCGAGCTTGTCCGGGCGCCACGGCGGCTGGCTCCAGTCCTGCCCGAGCTGGTTGTACTGGTCCGCGGGAGCCCCGACGGTCACGCCGCGCGCGAGCGCGTCGCCGAGCCCCCAGGCGTCGGCGCCGTCCGGGTGCACCCCGACGGCGAGGTCGGAGATCACGCCGAGCGACATCCCGGTGTCGAGCAGGTCGCGCTGCACCCGGCCGAGCTGCTCGTCGAGCACCCACTGCAACCAGCAGTGGAACTCCACCTCGGGCTCGTGCGCCTGACGGTATGCCTCGACCGCCTCCGCGCGGGCGTCCTGGAGCTCCTCGGGCCACTGCCGCCACGAGGTGCCGTGCTCCTGGCTGATCGCGCACCAGGTCGCGAAGTCGACCAGCCCCTGCCCCTCGCGCTCGACGAAGGCGTGGAACGCGCGCGCCCGCCGCAGCGACCGCGGCTGCCGGTGGATGAGCCGCAGCGCGGCCTCCTTCGCCGCCCACACCGGGTCCCGCTCCAGCGTGTCGAGCTCGAGGTAGCGCTGCGCGTCGTCGGCGTGCCACTCGATGAGCTGGCGCTGCGCCGCCGACAGGTAGGCCACCTCCGGCACGTCCTCCACCCGGATGTAGATGGGGTTGACGAAGCGGCGGCTGGTGGGCAGGTAGGGCGAGGGCTCCATCTCCCCCACCGGCTCCGCCGCGTGCAGCGGGTTGACCAGCACGAAGTCCGCGCCCATGCCCGCCGCCCAGGCCCCGGCCTCACCCAGGTCGGCGAGGTCGCCCAGGCCCCACGAGGCGGAGGAGCGCATGGCATACAGCTGCGTCATCAGACCCCAGCCCTGGGCGCCCTCACCGGCGAGCGCGTCCGGCAGCTCCAGCCGCGGCGGCGTGATGACCAACGGCATCCGCTCGGTCCCCCCGGCACCTTCGCCGTCGACCGTCACGACCACCTCGTGCCAGCCCAGCGGGAGGTCGGACGGCACCTGGAGCAGCACACGGCGCACGGGCGTCCCGCCGACGTCGCGCTGCTCGGGCTCGCCCGCCATCGCCGTGAGCCGCAGCTCCTCGCCGTCCTCGGTCCGCACCACGCCCGCCGGCTCGACGCCGGGGCGGACGTGCACGGGCACGGTCGCGTCGGTGCCCTGGGCGATCACCAGGACCGGGGGCAGCGTCCGCCGCCACTCCCGCTCCTGGGCCCGGCTCAGCTCGCGGCCGACGAAGTCACCGGAGACGTCGACACCGAGAGCGGCGAGGACCGCGACGACGGTTTCGTCGGGGACCTCGGTGTGCTGGCCCTGCCAGTCCCAGAACTCGGTGGCGATGCCGTAGCGTCCGCCAGGTGGGCGAGTGCGGGCGTGCGCTGCGTCACAGGGGTGCTGACCTCTCAGGCGGGGCGGGTTCGAGGCCAGTCTGTCAGCACTGCGGCACAGGTCCACAATGGCAGGCATGTCTGGCCTCGACCTGCCGTTCGACACCTGGGACTCGACCGTGGACTGGCTGCTCGGCGCCCCGTTGCGCGTCGTCCTCATCCTGCTGCTCGCCGTCGTGGCCCGCTGGGCCGCGCACCGCGCCATCCGCGGCGTCGTCGACGGCGCGGCGAAGCGGGCCGACGACCACGAGCGCTCCTCGCTGGAGCGCGCCTTCGACACCGCGACCGGTGCCCGCCGGGAGCGGCGGCGCCAGCGCGCCCTGACCATGGGCTCGCTGCTGCGCAGCATCGCGACCTTCGTCATCGCCACGGTGGCGCTGCTGACGATCATGGCCGAGCTCGGGATGCCGCTGGCACCGCTGCTCACCAGCGCGGGCATCGGCGGCGTGGCCATCGGCTTCGGCGCCCAGTCGCTGGTCAAGGACTTCCTGTCCGGCATCTTCATGATCATCGAGGACCAGTACGGCGTCGGCGACCTCGTCGACACCGGCGAGGCGGTGGGCACCGTCGAGGAGGTCACCCTGCGGGTCACCCGGCTGCGGGACCCCAGCGGTGTCGTGTGGTTCATCCGCAACGGCGAGATCATCCGCATCGGCAACAAGAGCCAGGGGTGGGCGGTGGCGACCATCGACATCCCGGTCGCCTACGACGAGGACCCGGCCCGGGTCATACCCCTGCTGCGGGAGGTCTCCGCGCAGGTGTATGCCGACCCCGACTGGTCGGACAAGCTGCTCGAGGAGCCCTCGGTGGCCGGGGTCGAGTCGGTCTCCGGCGGCACGATGACGCTGCGGGTCTTCGCCAAGACACGCCCCGGCGAGCAGTGGGGGGTGCCCCGCGTGATCCGCGAGCGGGCCAAGGAGCGCTTCGACGACGAGGGCGTCCGCGGACCTCGGATCTCGCCCTTCGGGGACGCCCAGGCCTGAGCGGCGGCGCCGCCCCTGTCGGTCACGCAGGACCGCGACTCCGTCCTCGTCACCACCTCGACCGGATCTCGGTGCGCCGGGCTGCTCGCACCGGCGGATCGCTGAGGACTTTGCGAGACTGGCCGCATGGCAGGGAGGCCGACGGAGGCACGGACCGGCGCCGAGGAGCTCGTGGGCGTCCACGGTGCCGGGCTGCACCGCCTCGCCGTCATGCTCACCGGCGACCAGGCCGCCGCCACCCGCCTCACCGGCCTGACTCTGGCCCACGCGCCGGGGGCACCGACGGCGCAGGACCTGCGGCAGCGGCTGGTCCGGACCTTCGTGCGCACCGCGCCCCGACGGCGTGAGCGGACGCTCCCGACCGCGACCCGCGACGCCGGGGACGTGGTGGCGCGGCTCGCGCCCCGGGCACGCGCCGCCGCGGTGCTGCGTCTCGTCGAGGGGGCCAGCATCGCCGACATCGCCACGACCCTGCGGATCGCCCCGGACCGGGTCGGTCGGCTCGTGCCGGACCAGGCGGGTGTGGGTGTGGCGCTGGAGGCGCTGGCGCACGCACACGCGCTGACCGGTGACCAGCTGCAGCAGGAGCTCGGGGACGCCGTGGCGCAGGCACCGCCGGAGCCGACGGACCGCGACCGACGGTGGTGGTGGGTCGCCGCGGCGGCCGTCCCGCTCGCCGTGCTGGGCGGGTATGCCCTCTCCCTGGACCGCGAGGACCGGACCGGGCCGGACGACGCCGCGGCACCCAGCACCAGCGTGTCGGCCGGCGCCGTCGACCTCACCGACGCCGGCTTCGAGCTGCGGGACGACGGCACGCCGCCGCGGGGCGCGGCCGGGCTGCGGCTGCAGGAGTCCGTCGTGCTCGCGGCCGGTGACGAGGTCGACGTCGAGCTGGGAGGTGACCAGGCGCTGTTCGCGACCTTCGCGGTCCTCTGGTGCGACATGCCCCCGGCGCAGGACCGCAACCTCGTGACCCCCGCCGGGATGGTCACGGTGGCGGGCGAGCGCATACCCCTGCCGTGCGCCGGGCGGGACGGGGAGCCAGCCGTCACCGAGGACCACCTCGTCACCCTGCCACCCGGCGGCCTGGCGACGGTGGTGGTCACCGGCGACCTGCCCCCCGACGGGGAGGCAGCGCTCGGCGTCTACGCCGAGGATCCCGAGGTCTTCCAGACCCCCTTCCCCAAGGGAGACCGGACGGACGCCCCGGCGGTGCCCGCGGACAGCACGGCCGTCGAGACCGAGGCAGCCGTCCCGTTCCGGATGGCGCCCTACACCCGGCGCGTGCAGGCGGTGGAGCTCGGGGCCGACACGACGATCCGCGTCTGGGCGGGCCGCACCGGCGGGGTGTCGGTGACGGTGGACGGCTCGCCGGTCACCGACGACGGCGACCTGGCCGCCTGGGCCGACGGCGAGGCCGACTGGCGCGAGCAGGACCCCGGGCTCCGGGACGGGCGGTGGACGGTCTACGCGCCGGGGCAGGAGCGGGAGTTCCCCCTCCCACCGGAGGCGCTGCCCGCTCCGGGCGGGCGGCGCGAGGCGGTCGTCGAGGTCATGGCCGAGGGCAACGGTGATCACGTGCAGGTCGTGGCGACCGACACCTCGCCGGTGGACGTCGACCTCTCGCCCGCGGCCAGGACGGAGCCACCCGACCTGCCGACCCTGGTCTCGGGGCACCGGCTCGTCGGGACGTGGGAGCTCCCGGCGGACGCGCACGCCCGGGAGCTCGAGTCCCCTCCCGCGGACCCGTCGGCGCTGGCCTGGTCACTGCTGCTCGAGGAGGCTCCCGAGAGCGCGTCGCGCTGGGCCCCCTTCGCCGGGGAGGGGCTGATCCAGCGTGGCGAGGAGGCCATCCCGGTCTACTCGATGCTCGACCCGTCCCAGGTGGTCGACGGGCTCGCGGCTCCCTGGGCCGATCCCTTCCCCCTGGACGACGCCGACGCACCGTTGCGCGCCACCGCACCCGCCACGCCCGGCCACCCGACGAGCCTGCTCGTCGGCTACGAGCCGGTGCCCTACGAGGAGTTCGACTTCGCCGCCGCGGCGGTCCCGGAGCACGTGTGGAGCGCCGGGGAGGATCCCGGCCGCTCCGACTACGGTCTGCGTGGCGACCCGCTGGAGACGCTGCGGCCGGCCGACCTCGACGAGGACGGCACGACCATGGTGGAGCTGCCCGCCGGCGGGTTCGGCGCCCGGATCAGCACCGAGGGCAAGGGCCGCATCCGTCTCCTCGTGGACGACCGCCCCGTCGACGGGCTGCAGCGCACCGACGGGTGGTGGTCGAGCTGGACCGACCAGGCGGTGACCTCGGAAACACCGCTCAACTACTCCTACGGCGGCACGATCGAGACGCGGCTGACCGTGGTCGTCGAGGACTACGAAGACTTCACGATCGAGCTGGTACGGATGTGACGCCGGTGGCCGGCGTGCTGAGCAGCCGACCGCGCGAGGTCGTCATCAGTCCTGCGAGAGGATCAGCGCGGCATACGGACCGACGCTGACCAGCGCGCTGTCCCCGCGACCGTCCCACGGGCGCGGTTCGGTGTCGGTGTCGTGCGCGTGGACAGACCCCAGCCCAGGGCCGTAGGTCGGGGCGTCGGTGTTGCAGCGGACCCGCCACCGGCCGCGCGCGGCAGCCCGAGACGCACGTCGCGCCGGGGGTGGGTGGTGAGGTTGACGACGACCACGACGTCGTCGCCCGGACCTCCCCGGTCCCAGCGGTGGTAGGCGAGCAGCCCGTCGTCCGCGTGCAGGACGTGGGTATGCCTGCCCCGCAGCCCCCCGGTGGTGCCGGCCGTGTCGCGGCGCAGCAGGACCAGCTGCCGGACGAGGTGGAGGAAGCCGGCCCGGTGGTGGGCCTTGGACCAGTCGACCGGGCGGGTGTCGGTGAACCAGCCGTCCTCCAGCACGTCCTGGCCCTGGAAGAGCATGGGGATCCCGGGGGCGGTCAGGGTGAGGACCAGCCCGAGGGCGGTGCGGGTGCGGGAGTGCCACGAGTCCGCCTGCCCGGGCATGATCTGCTCGGGCACCCGGGCGCGGCCGTTGGCCACCTCGTCGTGCGACTCGGTGTAGACCACCCGCTCGTGCAGGGGACCGCCCTGCCCCAGGACCGCGGCGGCGACGGCCCGGACGTCGCGGGCGCCGTCGTCGACCGCCTCCAGCGCACCCCGGACCGCGTGCACGAAACCGGCGTCCCACTGGCTGTGGAAGCCCAGACCGCCCTCCTGCGGGGACCGGGTGACCGCGAGGTCGCGCTGCATGTCCTCGGCGACCAGCAGCTTCCACGGCTGGCGCGAGCGCAGGTCGCTGGTGAGCGCGGCCAGGTAGCGGTCGCCGGCCGCGATGTGGTGCGCGGGATCGCGCACGTCGCCCCAGCGCGAGCGCACGAAGTTGGTGCCGTCGAAGCGCAGGCCGTCGACCCGGAAGTCCTCCATCCACATGACGGCCGAGTCGCGCAGGAAGTTGCGCACCGCCTTGCGGTCGTAGTTGGGCCGGGTCGCGCCCCAGGGCGTGAGCGCCCGCCGGTCGTTGTAGAAGAACGCACCGCCGTAGCGGCGGCGCCCGGCGGCGCCGTCGAAGCGCCACAGGTGGGGACCGTCCGGACCCACGTGGTTGTGCACGACGTCCAGGAGCACCGCGATGCCCCGCGCGTGGGCCTCGCGCACGAAGCGCGCGAAGGCCCACGGCCCGCCGTAGCTGGACTCGATGGCATACAGCTGGGAGGGGTTGTAGCCCCAGCTCGTCCCGGAGGCGAACTCGAAAGGCGGCATCACCTCGACCGCGGTGACCCCGAGCCAGGCGAGGTGGTCGAGCCGCCCGATGGCGGTGTCGAAGGTGCCGGGGCCCTCGGCCGTGGCGGCGAAGGTCGGCACGTGCAGCTCGTAGACGACGAGGTCGTCCCACCCCGGTGCCCGGAAGTGCTCTCCTCCCCAGTCGATCCGCCGCGGGTCGAAGACGACCGAGGCCCCCCGCGCACCGGTGACCTGCCGGGCGCACGGGTCTTGTCGCGAGAGGTAGGGGCCGCCACGGCGCACGAGGAAGCGGTAGTGGCTGCCCGGGCCGGCCCCCGGCACGAAGGCGGACCAGGTGCCGGAGCGGTGGTGGTCCTTCGCGAGGACGGTGCGCCGCCGCTGGTCCCAGCCGCAGAAGTCGCCCACCACCGCGACCTGCCGCGCCTGGGGTGCCCACACGCGGAAGGTCACGCCGTCGTCGTGCGGGACCGCGCCCATACCGGGGTAGGACGAGGATCTGGCCGGCACGGGTCCGAGCCTAGAGGCCGGTGCCGACAACCCGGGAACCGGCGAGGCCCTGCTGCGGCGTCGTCCGGGGCCGTCCGGGTTTGGCACCATGGACGGGTGACCCAGCCCTCCCCCGACGTCCCCACCACCGTCTACGCGCGGGTCGGTGGCCACGACACCTTCGTCGTCCTGGTGCGCGAGTTCTACCGCGGCGTCGCCCAGGACCCGCCGCTGCGCGACCTCTACCCCGAGGAGGACCTCGGCCCGGCCGAGGTCCGGCTGCGGATGTTCCTCGAGCAGTACTGGGGCGGCCCCACGACCTACTCCGAGCAGCGCGGCCACCCGCGGCTGCGTATGCGCCACCACCCGTTCCGCGTCACGCCCGCGCAGCGGGACCGCTGGCTGCACCACATGAACACCGCGCTCGACACCGTCAGCGACCGGATGAGCGCCCTGGACGAGCAGCAGATGCGCGCCTACATGGCGCACGCCGCGCAGGCGATGGTCAACACCCTCGCCGAGGACTGACCGGCCGCACGGTCGGTCGAGTTGCGCGGGCGGGGGCGCGGCAACATAGCGTTGCGCAGCGTGACCGCCTCCCCCTCGACGCACGCCCCCACGACCCACGCCCCCACGACCCACGACTCGCCCTGGTGGCGCCACGCCGTCATCTACCAGGTCTACCCCCGCAGCTTCGCCGACCACGACGGCGACGGGGTCGGTGACCTCCCGGGCATCACCTCCCGGTTGCCGTACCTCGCCGAGCTGGGCGTGGACGCGATCTGGATCAGCCCGTTCTACCTCTCCCCCATGGCCGACGCGGGGTATGACGTCGCGGACTACCGAGACATCGACCCGGTCTTCGGCACCCTGGACGACGCCGACAGCCTCATCGCCACGGCCCACGACCTGGGGCTGCGGGTGCTCGTCGACCTCGTGCCCAACCACACGAGCGACGAGCACCTGTGGTTCGAGGAGGCCGTGGCGGCCGCCCCGGGGAGCCCCGAGCGCGAGCGCTTCATCTTCCGCGACGGCCGCGGCGACGGCAGCGAGCCCCCCAACAACTGGAAGAGCATCTTCGGCGGGATCGCCTGGACCCGGGTCACCGAGGCCGACGGCCAGCCCGGCCAGTGGTACCTCCACCTCTTCGACACCAAGCAGCCCGACCTCAACTGGCACAACCCCGAGGTCGTCGAGGAGTTCCACGACATCCTGCGCTTCTGGCTGGACCGGGGCGTCGACGGCTTCCGGGTCGACGTCGCGCACTCGCTGGTCAAGGACCCGGAGCTGCCGGACTGGGAGCAGCGGGCCGTCATGGCCGGCGCCGACGACGAGCCGCTGGTGCACGGGGACCTGGGCCCGATGTGGGACCAGGACGGGGTGCACGAGGTCTACCGCGGGTGGCGCCGGGTGCTGGACTCCTACAACCCCGAGGGCGACCCGGCGCGGGACCGCATCCTGTGCGCCGAGGCCTGGCTGCCCACGCAGGAGCGCACGATGGCCTACGTCCGGGAGGACGAGATGCACCAGGCCTTCAACTTCCACTACCTCCAGGCGCCGTGGCGCGCGACCGACCAGCGCCGGATCATCGAGACCTCGCTGGTCGCCGCCGAGGAGGTCGGCGCACCCACGACCTGGGTGCTCTCCAACCACGACGTGGTCCGGCACGCCTCCCGGATGGGCCTGCCGGTCGGGTCGCCCCGCCCCAACGGCATCGGCGTCGACGACCCGCAGCCCAACGCCGTCCTCGGGCTGCGCCGGGCCCGCGCCGCGACCGCGATGATGCTCGCCCTGCCGGGGTCGGCCTACCTCTACAACGGCGAGGAACTGGGCCTGCCGGACCACACGGCGCTGCCGGACGGCGTGCGCCAGGACCCCGCCTTCCACCGGACGCAGGGCGAGGAAACCGGCCGCGACGGCTGCCGCATACCGCTGCCGTGGGTCGCGGACCAGCCGTCCTTCGGCTTCGGGACCGGCGACGTCACTGACGCAGAGCCGTGGCTGCCGCAGCCGCTGCTCTACGGCCCGCTGTCGGTCGACCGGCAGGAGGGCGTCGCCGGGTCCACGCTCGAGCTCTACCGCACGCTGCTGCGGCTCCGGCGCGAGCACGACCTCGGCGTCGGCGGACTCGAGTGGGTCACCGACCTCGGGGGTATGCCTCTGCCCGACGACGTCGTCGCGTTCACCAACGCCCGCGCCGACGGGCCGCCGGTCACCGTGGTCACCAACCTCGGCGACGACCCGGTGATAGTCCCCGAGGACCGCGACGTGCTGGTCTGCAGCGGCTTCCTGCACACCGGTGCCGACGGCCAGCGGCTGCTGCAGCGGGACACCACGGTCTGGCTGGCATGAGCATCGGTCGGCAGGCCCGGCGCGAGGGCTGAGGCGGCCGAGCAACCGATCCGCACCCCCAGCCGGTTCATCCAGGAGAGCACCCGAGCGAAGGGATGGACATGGTGCGTGAACCCGAAGGTTCCGCGAGTCGTGACCCAGCGCTCGCCGGCCCTGCTGCGCACCGCGTGGATGTTGACCGGCGACGCGCACACGGCCGAGGACCTGCTGCAGACCGCCCTGGCACGGGCGTGGCCGCACTGGTCCCGGATCCACGACCAGCACCCGGAGGCCTACGTGCGCCGGGTGATGGTGCGGACCAACGCGAGCTGGTGGTCCCGGCGGTGGCGCGGCGAGCGGCCGACCGAGGACCTCGCCAGGGCAGCCGCCGGTGCCGGGGACCGCGACGTGCGCCCGGCGCGTCCGGAGACCGACGACCCGCAGCGGGGCATACCGGACCGGCTGGACCTGGCCCGCGCCCTGCGCGCGCTGCCCGTGCGGCAGCGTCAGTGCGTCGTCCTGCGGCACTTCGAGGACCTGTCGGTTGCGGACACGGCACGGGCCATGGGGTGCTCGGAAGGCACCGTCAAGAGCCAGACAGCCAAGGCGCTCGCGAGTCTGCGCACCGCCGTCGAGCGGGAGGAGAACGTGCGATGACGACCACCGACCAGCTCAGCCAGCAGCTCAAGGCACTGCCGCCGGACCTGCCCGACGAGGCCGACCGCCTCGGCCAGATCGGGCAGCGGGTGGTCCGACGACGTCGCCGCACCGCCGCCGTGACCGCAGCGGGGGCCCTCGCGGTCGTCCTCGCAGGCTGGGGCGTGACCCAGGTGATCCCCGGCGACCCCGGTCCGACCGGCCCGGCGGGGAGCGTGGAGACCACCAGCCCCGGGTTCGAGTTCAGCAACCGCTCCCCGGGGACCGTCCTCGGCTCCACAGCGCTCGCCGAGCCGACGACCTTCACCGGCTCAGGCGTGCAGGAGGTCGACCTCGCCGGCATCAGCCGGCCCGAGGGCACCGAGGCGCTGCGGCTGCGCGTCGACTGCGAGGGCGACGCCCTGGCGATGTGGCCCTTCCGGGCTGCGACGATCGGCTGCCGACCCGTCGACGATCTCCCGGAGCAGGCCTACCAGGAGTTCCCGCGGTCCTTCCTCGTGCCGGTCGAGCAGGCCGACGGCGCCTTCACCATCCAGGTCACCGATGAGGCCTCCTGGGAGCTGGTGGTGGAGCCGGTGGAGGTGGACCAGATCCCGTTCGGCGTCAACGAGCGCGGCCAGACCTACGGCGTGGCCAGCCCGATGGGCGAGCCGGACCTCGTGGAGGTGCGCGGCGAGGACATGGTCGGCGGGTACGTCGAGGCCAGCCGCCTCGAGAAGCTCGCCGGGGCGACCCCGGAGACGCTGGAGGAGCTCGAGCGCTGGCGCGAGGTGGAGCGGGAGCCGCTGGAGATCCCGACCTACTCCTCCGACGGCGTCACCGTGAAGGGCCGCCTCGAGATCCAGGTGCCTGTCGAGCGGCGCTGAGGCCTGGCTAGCGTGCAGCCTATGCGGACGATCGGGCTGCTGGGCGGCATGAGCTGGGAGTCGAGCGCGGAGTACTACCGCCTCCTCAACGAGGGCGTCCGGGACAGGTTGGGTGGTCTGCACTCCGCCCGCCTGGTCCTGGCGTCGGTGGACTTCGCGCAGGTCGAGGCCATGCAGGTCGCCGGCGACTGGGAGGCCGCGGGCCGGCTGCTCGCCGCCGAGGCGCGCGGCGTCGAGGCGGCCGGTGCGGACCTGCTGCTCATCTGCACCAACACCATGCACAAGGTGGCCGACCAGGTGCAGGCGGCCGTAGGCATACCGCTGCTGCACCTGGCGGACGCCACCGCGCGGGCCGTGCAGGGCGCCGGGATCGAGCGGGTCGGGCTGCTCGGCACAGCCTTCACGATGGAGCAGGACTTCTACACCGGGCGGCTCGCCGACCACGGCCTGGACGTGCTCGTGCCGGACGCGCCGGACCGCGAGCTGGTGCACCGCGTCATCTACGACGAGCTCTGCCTGGGCGTCGTGCGCGAGGAGTCGCGGCAGGCCTACCAGCGGGGCGTCGCCGACCTCGTCGAGCGCGGGGCGCGGGGCGTGATCCTCGGCTGCACCGAGATCGAGCTGCTGCTCGGGGCCGACGACGTCGACGTGCCCGTCTTCGCCACGACCGCGCTGCACGTCGAGGCTGCCCTGGACGCCGCGCTGGGGTAGCCCTGTGCGCAGTGGTGCGTCACACCCGTTGCTGGGAGCACGGATGTGACGCACGGTCCTGCACCACCATCGGCACGTATGCCCTCAGCCGGGCCGCTTCCTCTCGCCCCCGGGCGCCTTCTCCCGCACCACCTCGACCTCGGTGATGCGCAGCCCCTCCAGCCCGACCACGGTGAGCCGCACGTCGTCGAGCGCGACGCTGTCACCCTCCTCCGCGAGCCGCCCCAGCCGGTCCAGGACCAGCCCGGCGACCGTTTCGTAGGAGCCGTGCGGCAGCGCCAGCCCGAGCGCGTCCTCCAGCTCCTCGACGATGAGGCTTCCCGACACGACGGCCCGCCCCCCGGCGCGGACGAGCGAGTCCTCCGGGTCGCGGTCGGTGTCGTACTCGTCGTAGATCTCCCCGACGACCTCCTCGACGAGGTCCTCGATGGTGACGATGCCCTCGGTGCCGCCGTGCTCGTCGACCACGAGCGCCAGGTGCTGCTGCTCGGCGCGCAGCAGCGCGAGCGTGGCCAGCACCGGCTTGGTGACCGGCAGCGCGGTGATCTCGCGGACGACCTCGCGGACCTTCCGCTGCTCGCGCTCGGCCTCGGGCAGGGTCAGCAGGTCCCGGATGTGCACGAAGCCGAGCACGTCGTCGACGCCCTGGTCGGTGACCGGGTAGCGGCTGTGCCCGCTGTCGCGCACCGGCCCGACGACCTCGCGACGGTGGCGTCCGCGGCGAGGAACTGCACGTCCGGACGCGGGCGGAGCACGTCGCCGAGGGTGCGCTCGGCCGCGCGGAAGACGTCGGAGAGGATCTCGCGGCTGTAGGGCCGCAGGTCGCGGTTGTCCTCGACGGTCCGCCGCAGCTCCTCGATCGTCATCTCCTCGCTGGTCGCGTCCGGGTCGCCGCCGAGCAGCCGCACCACGAGGTTGGTCGAGACCGAGAGGAACCAGATGACCGGCCGGAGCAGCGTCGCGAAGAACCCGAGCGGCGGCGCCAGCGCGCGGGTGAACCCGGCCGAGCGCTGCATCGCCAGCCGCTTCGGCGCGAGCTCACCCAGCACCAGGGACAGGTAGGCGATCACGAGGGTCATCGCGACCAGGGCGACCGGGTCCGCGACCGATTCGGGCATACCCAGGCGCTGCAGCCAGGCCGACACCGACGGTGAGATCGTCGCGCCGCCGAAGGCCGAGGAGAAGAAGCCGGCGACGGTGACCCCGACCTGGACGGCGGAGAGGAAGGTGTTGGGGTCGCGCACCAGCTCGGCGATCCGCGCGCCCCGCTCGCCGGAGCGCTCGATGTCGTCGACCTGCGAGGGTCGCAGCGACACGATCGCCATCTCGGTCGCCGCGAAGACGCCCCCGACGAGCACGAAGAGCAGCACCAGCGCGATGTTGGTCAGCAGGGCGGCATCCATGCGGTCAGGGTATGCCGCGCGGCCGGCCCCAGGTCCGCTCGGGCCAACGTCGGGGTAGCACGACCTCCATCGGGAAGTATGCCGATGAAGGTCGTGCTAGGCCGCGGTCAGTCCCGGGGGGAGAGCGCGTCCAGCTCGCGCGGCAGGTCGCGCATCCCGATGAGCGGTGAGAGCAGCACCGGCAGCGAGGCCAGGACGCACAGGACCGCGAAGATCCACAGCGTCGGGATCACACCCAGCTCGCGGCCGAGCACGCCGCCGAGGAAGGCGCCGATGGGCATCGGGCCCCACACGAGGAAGCGGATCGAGGCGTTCATCCGGCCCAGCAGCGGCTTGGGGCAGAGCCGCTGGCGGAAGCTGACCTGCACGACGTTGTAGACGACGACCGCCCAGGAGATGAGCAGGTTGCCGACGAGCAGCGTCGGCACCGGCGGCAGGATCGAGGCGAGCGGCACGCTGAGCAGCGCGATGCCCCCGAGGAGCGAGGCGAACGGGATGGAGCGTCCCTCCCCGACGAGCCGGCCGAACCACCCCGACGTCACCGCGCCGAGGATGCCCCCGACCGCCCCCAGCGAGAGCACCAGCCCCAGGGTGGTCTCGGAGAAGCCCAGCGTGGTGACGGTATACAGCACGAAGAGCGCGAAGATGCCGCTGGAGGAGAAGTTGGTGAGCCCGGTGCAGGCCACGATGCGCCGCAGCAGCGGGTGGCCGAGCACGAAGCCCAGACCCTCCTTGATCTCGGTGGCCAGCGGGCGCCGCGCCGCGGGGTCGGGCGCCGGCTCCTCGTGCTGGATCCGGCTGACGAAGAGCGAGGACAGTCCCATGCAGACCGAGGTGACCGCGATGGTGAGCGGCGAGCCGAACCAGCGGACGAGGACCGAGGCCGCGGCCGGCCCGACGACGAACGCCGCCTGCTGGCTGGCCTGCAGCTTGCCGTTGCCGTCGCTGATCTGGTCACCGTCGACGATCTCGGGCAGGTAGGACTGGTTCGCGACGTCGAAGAAGACGGTGATGCAGCCGACCCCGAAGGCCACGACGTAGACCTGCCACATCGTCAGCGCGTCCAGCAGCCACGCCACCGGCAGGGTGAGCAGCAGCGCGGCCCGCGACAGGTCGCCGAGCACGAGCACCCGCTTCTTGCGCCACCGGTCGACCCAGGCCCCGGCGGGCAGCCCGATGAGCAGGAAGGCCAGCGACTCCAGCGCCGCGAGCAGGCCCATCTCGAAGGCGTCCGCCCCGAGCAGCTGCACCGCCATGAGCGGCATCGCGAAGCCCACGAACTGCGCCCCGAAGACCGAGACGGTGTCGCCCATCCAGAGCTGGCGGAAGTCGTGGTGGCGCCAGAGGCTGCCGGGTCGGGGCGAGGTCACGCCGATGATCCTGCGGCAAGTGATTGAGTTCTGTCAATCACTTTTGCGTAGGATGCCGGCATGGCGGCTGGCGACTCCTGGCTCTACATCGTGACCGACATCGAGGTCGACGGGCCCTGGCCCGGGCCCAACTCGATGCGCTCCTTCGCCAGCGTCGCGGTCCGCGAGACCGGCGAGGAGGTCGACACCTTCGAGGCGGTGCTCGAGCCGCTGCCGGGCGCCGCGCCCGACCCCGACACGCTCGCGTGGTTCCAGGGGCACCCCGAGGCCTGGGCCGCGTGCACCACCGACCCGGAGCCGGTGCCGGAGGTCATGGCCCGCTGGGTCGACTGGGTCGCGGCACTCCCCCGTCCGCGGGCCTTCGCCGCCTCCCCGATCGCCCTCGACGGCCCGTGGATCGACCTCTACCTGCGGCGCTTCACCCGCTACGGCCTCACCATGGGTCCCTACGAGACCGAGACCCTCTTCGACCACGGCGCGCTCTGCCTGCGCAGCTACGCCGCCGCCGTCCTCGGCCGCCCGGTCGGCGAGATCTCGCCGCACACGCTGCCGGCGGACTGGCTCGGCGACGTTGCGCATACCCATCGCGCCATCGACGACGCCCGGGGGTATGCCCATCTCCTCGGCGAGCTCATGCGCCGCTCCGGGGCGGTCCGGTGACCCCGGCGCGCCAGGACCCCACGTCGGCGTCGGGCACCCCGGCGCCGGAGCCCTTCGACGCCACCGACGCCGAGGCCCGCGCCCTGGCCTCCGGGCTGCGGCTGCGGATGCTGCGCCTGGCCCTGGACGAGCCGCTCACCAACCGGGAGATCGCCGACGCCCTCGGGCTCAACCCCGCCACGTGTCTGCACCACGTCCGCACCCTCGTCGACACCGGCTTTCTCGAGGCGCTGGAGCCGCGGCGCGGACGGCGCGGCGCGCGGGAGATCCCCTACCGCGCCACCGGCCGTTCCTGGTATGCCCGAACCCCGGCCATCTCTCATAGCATGGTCGAGGCCTTCGTCGCCGAGCTCGGGCAGGTGCCCGCGGACCGCGCCGACGTCACGCTGACCCGCCTCCGACTCAGGCTGCCACCGGAGGAGCTGGCGGACTTCCGCCGCCGGCTCGCCGAGCTGGTCGACGAGTTCCACGGCCGGCCGCGGGACCCCAGCGCCGAGCGTGGTCGTTCTTCCTCGCCCTCCACCCGGAGGCCCTGAGCGCCCAGCCCGGCGACTGACGGCCTGACCCGGACCGGTCGGCCTCCGGCCGGCCCACGGATCTGGACATCGGTTTCCGGGGCGGGGGCACCACTTCCCGATGTCCAAAGCTCACGGCCGCAGCACGACGTGGCCTGCCGCGGTCGACACCCGCAGCCAGGGGCCGTTGCGGTGGACGAATGCCGCGGCCCCGGGAGGTAGGCCAGCCCCGTCCGGCGGGAGGAAGCCGAGCGCGTGCGCGGCGAGCGCTGCCCCGGCCGGCACCGCAGCGCCCGCTCCCTCGCCAGACCCACCGGTCCCCGGCAGCGGTCGCCCCCACACCCGGGCCCGCAGTGCGCCCACGGCCGCCGAGCCGGAGCCCTCGGGCGAGCCCTGCGCCACCTCGGCGATTCCGTCACGCGCCCCCTGCGCCAGCAGCTCCGGCGCGATCTCGTCGACCCGCTCCCAGCCACCCATGGGCGGCGAGAGCGCAGTCCAGGGCGGCGTGACCGTCGTCGGCGGCACCGGCAGCGTCATCGACACGTCCCCGGTCGAGGCCCGCCTCGCGAAGCGGTCGGCCAGCCCGGCCAGCGGCACGGTGACGTCGAGCGCCTCCTGCCCGGTCGCGAGCGCCATCGCCCGCAGCCCCAGCACGAGCCCCGAGCGCAGCACGCCCTGACCGGGCAGCACGCACACCCAGGCGCCCAGCACCGGACGCGCACCGCCGGTCACCTGCAGCCGGATGGCGCCATCCTCGTCCAGCACCGATGCCCGCCGCGCGTACGTCGCGAGGTCGGCCAAGCCCTCCCCGTCCGGGAAGGCGAGCCTCGAGCCGCCGCTCACCCGGTCGCCCCGCGGGCCCCTCCGCCGACCGACCGGTCGCTGCGCAGCACGGGGCTCGGGCCGGTCACCGCGGCCAGCGCCTCCCGCTCCTCCGCCCCGAGCCGCCGCGGCCGCTGCTGCCGCAGGTCGTAGGCGACCAGGCTCACCCGGCCCCGCGCATAGACGGTGTCGTCCCCCTCCGGCCCGGCGACGGCATACCCGAGCTCGAAGCTGGCGCCCCCGACCCCGCCGCACCACACCGCGACCCGGGCGGGGGCATAGGCGAACTCCATCGGCAGCAGGTAGTCGATCGCCTGCGAGACCACGAGCATCCCCTCGTCGATGAGGTCACGGCCCTGACCGAACCACGCCTTGAAGGCGTAGACCCGGGCCTCCTCGAAGAGCCGGAGGTACTGCACGTTGTTGACGTGGGCGTAGGCGTCCAGGTCCGACCAGCGCACGGTGATGTCGAAGACCGAGGCCACCTCGGGGACGTCGGGCAGGGAGGTGCTCATGGCGCCATTGTGTCGCGACGCCCGCGTGGCGGGGGCCACGGGTGCCGACCCTCGATCCCGGCGACTGGTAGCGTGGGCGGGGACCCTGCGACACGAGGAGACCGATGACCGCCACCGATGTCGGCACGGACCGCGACCGCCCCGGCACCGGGGTGAGCGTCGCGTTGTTCGCGACGTGCTTCAACGACACGATGTGGCCCGAGGCCCCGCGCGCCACCGTCACCCTGCTCGAGCGCCTGGGCTGCCGCGTGGCCTTTCCGCGGGAGCAGACGTGCTGCGGGCAGATGTTCACCAACACCGGGTATGCCGACGCCGCCACCCCGCTCGTGCGCCGCTTCGTCGACGTCTTCGACGGCTTCGACCACGTGGTCGCGCCCAGCGGCTCCTGCGTCGGATCGGTCCGGGAGCAGCACGCCATGCTGGCCCGACGGGCCGGTGACCACGGGCTGGAGCGCGAGGTCGAGGAGCGGGCCCCGCGGGTGCGCGAGCTGTCCGAGTTCCTCGTCGACGTGCTCGGGGTCACCGACGTCGGGGCCTACTACCCGCACCGGGTCACCTACCACCCCACCTGCCACAGCCTGCGCATGCTCGGGGTCGGCGACAAGCCGCTGCGGCTGCTGCGCGAGGTGCGGGGCCTGGACCTCGTCGAGCTGCCGCGCGCGACCGAGTGCTGCGGCTTCGGCGGGACCTTCGCGGTGAAGAACGCCGACACCTCCATCGCCATGGGCGCCGACAAGGCCCGGCACGTCCGCGACACCGGCGCCGAGGTGCTCGCCGCGGGCGACAACTCCTGCCTGGCGCACATCGGTGGGATCCTGGACCGGCAGCGCTCGGGAGTGCGCACCGTGCACCTCGCGCAGATCCTCGCCGCGACCGAGGAGGACCCGGCGTGAGCGGCATACCGGCGCAGCAGACGTCGTCCACCTTCCTCGGCATGCCCTCCTTCCAGCGCGCCGCGAAGGGCGCCCTCGCCGACACCCAGCAGCGCCGCAACCTCGCGCACGCGACCGCCACGATCCGCGCCAAGCGGGCCGCCGTGGTGGGCGAGGTCGCTGACTGGGAGGCGCTGCGCGTTGCCGGGGCGGACGCCAAGGACGAGGCGCTGCACCACCTGCCCGACTACCTCGAGCAGCTCGAGGCCAACCTCACCGCGCGCGGCGCGACCGTGCACTGGGCCCGCGACGCGGCCGAGGCCAACCAGGTCGTCATCGACGTCGCCCGGGCCCAGGGCACCGACGAGGTGGTCAAGGTCAAGTCGATGGCCACCCAGGAGATCGAGCTCAACGAGGCGCTCGAGGAGGCCGGGATCGCCGCCTGGGAGACCGACCTGGCCGAGCTCATCGTGCAGCTCGGCGAGGACCGCCCCAGCCACATCCTGGTGCCGGCCATCCACCGCAACCGGGCCGAGATCCGGGAGATCTTCCGGCGCGAGATGGGCGGGGCCGGGCGGGCCGCGCCCGAGGACCTCACCGACGAGCCGGCGCGGCTGGCCGAGGCGGCACGGCTGCACCTGCGGGAGAAGTTCCTGCGCGCCAAGGTCGCCGTCTCCGGCGCCAACTTCGCGGTCGCCGACACCGGCACGCTCGTCGTCGTCGAGTCCGAGGGCAACGGCCGCATGTGCCTCACGCTCCCCCAGACGCTGGTGAGCATCGTCGGGGTGGAGAAGGTGCTGCCGACCTTCGCCGACCTCGGCACGATGATGCAGTTGCTGCCCCGCTCCAGCACCGGCGAGCGGATGAACCCCTACACCTCCACCTGGACCGGCGTCACCCCCGGCGACGGGCCGCAGGAGGTGCACGTCGTGCTCCTCGACAACGGCCGCAGCCGGGTGCTCGCCGACGAGGTCGGCCGGGAGGCGCTGCGCTGTATCCGCTGCTCGGCCTGCCTCAACGTCTGTCCGGTCTACGAGCGGGCCGGCGGGCACGCCTACGGCTCGGTCTACCCCGGGCCCATCGGCGCGGTGCTCAACCCGCAGCTGCGCGGTGTCTCCTCCGACGTCGACAAGAGCCTGCCCTACGCCAGCTCGCTGTGCGGCGCCTGCTTCGAGGCCTGCCCGGTGCGGATCGACATCCCCTCCCTCCTGGTCCACCTGCGCACCCAGGTCGTCGACGAGGCCAGTGGGCGCAGCGCGGAGGCCGCGGGTATGCGCGCCGCCTCCTGGGTCTTCGGCGACCACCGCCGGCTCGAGGCCGCGCAGAAGGCGGCCACGATCGGCGGTCGGCTGCTCGGCGACCGGACCATCCGGTCGGTGCCGGGTCTGGGCGCCTGGGCCCAGCGCGCGACGTGCCGACCCCACCCACCGAGACCTTCCGGCAGTGGTGGGCGCGCACCCACCGCAACGACGGGCATACCGGGGAGGACGCGTGAGCGCGCGCGAGGAGATCCTGGCGCGGCTGCGCGAGGCCACCGCCGACGTGACCACCCCTGTCGGCGCGCGCGGCGAGGTGCCGACCATCTCGGCCGCCCCGGCGTCCGCGGCGGGGACCCTGGACCTCTTCGTGGACAACGTCGCCGACTACCGCGCCACCGTCGTCCGCTGCGCCCCGGACCGGGTCGGAGCGGAGGTGGCCGCTGCGCTGGCCCGCGGCCGGGCGCACGCCGTGCTCGTGCCCGACGGGCTGGAGGCGACCTGGGTGGAGCCCTCGCAGGCGGCCGGGATGTGGCTGCGCCGCGACACCGGTGAGGACGGCAGCCCGCTGAGCCCTGGCGCGCTGGACGAGATCGACGCGGTGGTGACGGCGGCCCGCGTCGGCATCGCGACCACCGGCACCATCGTGCTGGACCACACCGAGGACCAGGGCCGCCGGGCGCTCACCCTCGTGCCCGACCAGCACGTCTGCGTGATCCGCGCCGACCAGGTCGTCCACGACGTGCCCGAGGCGGTCGCCCTCCTGGACCCTGCCCGCCCGTTGACCTGGATCAGCGGCCCGAGCGCGACCAGCGACATCGAGCTGGACCGGGTCGAGGGCGTCCACGGGCCCCGCGTCCTCGACGTCGTCGTGGTGGGCTGAGCTGCCCTGCCGCTCCCCGAGGACCTGAGCAGAGAAGAGTGCTCGGGACGCGTGCTGCAGCGCCTGTGTGGACAGTGTTTCTCTGCTCAGGACGCCGAGGGTGTGGCCCACCTGCCCCCATCGCCGATCCGGCGTCACTCCCCCCGCAGCACGTCGACGTGGACGTGGTCGAGGTGGCGCAGCACCGGGTCCTGCGAGCCGCCGGGGACGCGGTAGTCCTGCCAGCCCCGGACCGACTCACGCACCCCCCAGTAGTGGTCGTCGAAGATGACGTACTGCACCGCCAGCTCCTCGGCGTGCGCCACGAGCCACTGCGCGAGGATCCAGCCGCGGTCCCGGTTGGCCTCGCTCACGGGCCGGAGGAAGACGTCGACCGCCCGTCCGTCGTAGTGCGTGGACTCCGCGCCGTGGCCGGAGTCGACCCCGCCGGGGGCGAAGCCGCCGGTGGGCAGCTCGGGGAAGGAGCGCCGGACCTCCTCGAGCACGGTCTGGGCCCGCGGCGTGAGGCCGTCGGCGGTAAGCTCCTGCGCCACGACGTCGGGGGCGCTCGTCCGGCAGGTCAGCGCGGTGCTCTCGCGAGCGCCCCTGACGGCCTCGACGACGCCCTCCGGTATGCCCGCCCCGGCCGGGGCGGCCACGTCACCGTCGCCGGCGGCCGTCGCGGCCGCGGCCTGCGCCTGCTCCCGGTCCAGCGGCACCCGCTCACCGGCCACGACGACCGAGCACGGCGCCGCGGCCCGCTCGGCCCACCCGACCACCGGCCGCCAGGCGAGCACCGCCACCGCGGCGAGCAGCACCAGGGCGACGACGGCGACCCGGGTCCGCCGGGGCGGGGTGGGTGGGGGCATACCACCATCGTGCCGTGCGCTGCTGGCCCGCGGCTGGGAGCCGACCGGCGTAGCGTTGCCCCATGAGCGAGCCCTACTACGCGCAGGACGTCCCGGACACCCACCGGCCCTATGTCGCGGCCCCCGACCGGCACCAGAAGCTGGACTACCGCCGGGTGGGCGAGAGCGGACTGCTGCTGCCGCCGCTGTCCCTGGGGCTCTGGTACAACTTCGGCGACAACCGGCCGTTCGACACCCAGCGGGAGATCCTGCGCCGCGCCTTCGACGAGGGCATCACGCACTTCGACCTCGCCAACAACTACGGCCCGCCCTACGGCTCCGCGGAGGAGAACTTCGGGCGCATGATGCGCACCGACTTCGCGCCCTACCGGCACGAGCTGGTGCTCTCGACCAAGGCCGGGTGGGACATGTGGCCCGGGCCCTACGGCATGCTCGGCTCGCGGAAGTACCTCCTGACCAGCCTGGAGGAGTCGCTGCGCCGGATGAGCGTGGAGGCCGTCGACATCTTCTACTCCCACCGCGCGGACGAGGACACGCCCGTCGCGGAGACCATCGGGGCGCTCGACACCGCGATCCGCCAGGGCAAGGCGCTGTATGCCGGGATCTCCAGCTACTCCCCGGAGCGCACCGCCGAGGCCGTTGCCGTGGCGCGAGACCTGGGCACGCCGCTGGTCATCCATCAGCCGGCCTACAGCATGCTCAACCGGTGGCCCGAGGACGGCCTGCTCACGACGCTGTCGGAGCACGGCATGGGCTCGATCGGGTTCACCGCGCTCGCCCAGGGACTACTGACCGACAAATACCTCGGCGACGGCGAGGCCCAGCGCTCGATGCAGCGTCCCTCCTTCGACGAAGGGGTGCTCACCGAGGACAACCTGGAACGGCTGCGCGGGTTGGCCGCCGTGGCCCAGCGGCGCGGGCAGAGCCTGGCCCAGATGGCGCTGTCCTGGGCGATCCGGCCCGGTGGGGTGACCTCGACCCTCATCGGCGTCTCCAGCGTGCGGCAGCTCGAGGAGAACCTCGCGGCCGCCCACCGCACCGACTTCACCGACGAGGAGAGCGCCGAGATCGACCGGCTGTCGGGCAGCACCGAGGGGGTCGACCTCTGGGCGGCCTCTGCCGACATCGAGTGAGTGACTAGGCTTCGCCCCGTGACCGAGGCACCCCTGGACTACCCCATCGACGACCTGCTCGACGTGCTCGACCTGCGCCGGGAGGGCAGCACCACCATCCGGGTCGCCTCGCCCGAGGGGTTGGGCGAGGACCTGGCGGACTCGCAGGGCGACGTCTTCTCCGCTCGCAGCCAGCCCATGCCGCACGGCCGCGTCTTCGGCGGCCAGGTGATCGCCCAGTGCCTCATCGCTGCGGGCCGCACGGTCGAGCCGGCGGAGGACGGCACCGACCCCGCGCCGCTGGACCGCCCGATCCACTCGATGCACGGCTACTTCCTGCGCCCGGGCGACGCCGACCGTCCGCTGCGCTTCCTCGTCGAGCGCATGCGCGACGGGCGCAGCTTCAGCGCCCGGCGGGTGCACGCCGTCCAGGACGGGCGCATCCTCATGTCGATCATCATGTCCTTCCAGGAGCAGGCCGGCGGCCTGGAGCACCAGATCGCGATGCCCGACGTCCCCGGGCCGGACGGTCTCCGCTCGGACCGGCAGATCCTCGAGCAGGTGCCGCACCCGGTCGCGCAGGAGACCGCGCGGCGCCGACCGGTCGAGCTGCGCCACGTGGAGCCGCTGCTGCTCGGCCCGACCGAGCCGGGACCGGGCGAGCAGTCGGTGTGGCTGCGGATCGCCCGCGAGCTGCCGCAGGACCCGCTGCTGCACGCGGCGATCCTGGCCTACGCCTCGGACTACGTGCTGCTCGAGCCGGTGCTGCGGCGTCACGGCCTGGGCTGGGGCGACCCGCGGCTGCGTCCCGCGAGCCTGGACCACTCCATGTGGTTCCACCGCCCGGCACGGGTCGACGACTGGGTGCTCTACACCCAGAGCTCCCCGTCCGCGCAGTCCGGTCGGGGGTTGGGGACGGGGCACATGTTCGCCGCCGACGGGACGCTGCTCGCGACCGTCGGACAGGAGGGCATGGTGCGGCTCAAGGGGTCCGCGGACCAGTGAGCGCTGACGCTGCGTCAGGGTAACGATCCGGTCACGACGGGATCCCTGCACCATCTCGCTGTAGACACCCTGGGTACCCCGGACGATACTGCCAAGGGTCACCTCTGGGGATCACGCGGCTCGTCAACGGAGACGGGCTGTCCAGCGGCGGCGCCCCACCGTTCCAAGCAAAGGACACACTGTGCACCAGCCATCTGCTCGCCGGAGGACGCGCCTGCTGGCGCTCGCCGGCGCAGGGGCCGTCGTCGCACCGCTGGCCCTGGTCGCCCCCGCAGCATGGGCGAACCCGGAGATCACGGTCAACGAGGACGGGACCTACATCGTCATGCTCGCGGACAGCTCGCTGGCCGCTTACGAGGGCGGCGTCAGCGGCATCCCCGCGACCAAGCCCGCCGAGGGGGAGAAGCTCAGCACCACGAGCGCCGCCGCCGAGGAGTACACCGCATACCTCGACCGGCAGCAGAACGCCGTGCTCGACTCGGTCGGCCTGGACCGGGCGGACGCCCGCTACACCTACTCGACCTCGTTCAACGGCTTCACCGCCGAACTGACCGGCTCGCAGGTGTCCGCCCTGCGCAAGGACCCCGCCGTCGCCGCGGTGTGGGAGGACGAGGTCCGGACCACCGACACCATCACCACCCCGGACTACCTGGGCCTGACCGGCGAGGACGGCGTCTGGAACACCCAGTTCGGCGGCGACGCCGACGCGGGTGCGGGCATGGTCGTCGGCATCATCGACACCGGCTTCTGGCCGGACAACCCCAGCTTCGCGGCCCTGCCGGGCGACCCGGAGCCGCCCGCCGACTGGAACGGTGAGTGCGTCGAGGGCGACGCGGCCGACCCGGCCGACAACGTGGAGTGCAACAGCAAGGTCATCGGCGCGCGGTACTACCCCGAGGGCAACAACACCGCGTTCGACTTCCTGTCGCCGCGCGACACCGACGGTCACGGCAGCCACGTGGGTGGCACCTCGGCCGGCAACATCGACGTCCCCATGGACTTCGCCGGCACCGAGCTGGGCACCGGCAGCGGTATGGCGCCGGCCGCCCACCTCGCGTTCTACAAGGCGCTCTGGGCGACCGCGGACGGCGGCGGCAGCGGCACGACCGGTGGCCTGGTCGCCGCGATCGACGACGCGGTCGCCGACGGTGTGGACGTCATCAACTACTCGGTCTCCGGTTCCTCGCAGTTCGTGGTGACCGCTGACGAGCTGGCCTTCCTCGACGCCGCGGACGCCGGCGTCTTCGTGTCGACCTCGGCCGGCAACTCGGGCGACGACCTGGGTCCGGGCTCGGTCGCGCACAACTCGCCGTGGACCATGACGGTCGCCGCCTCCACGCACGACCGCACCAACTCGGCCGAGGTCGAGCTGGGCGAGCCCCCCGTCACCCGCATCGCCGGCGACAACCGCTACGAGACCGCTGCCGAGATCGCGGCGGCCTACCCCGATGGCGTGGACACCGTCTACATCGTCACCGGCGACCAGTTCGCCGACGCCCTCTCCGGCGCCGCGGCCGCCTCGCAGGGCCTCGTCCCCGCGACCGGCCTCGACCAGCCGGCCGTGGCCCCCGACGGCTCCCCGGCCCCGGTCCTGCTGACCAAGGTCGGCGAGCTCCCGACCGCCACGATCGAGGCCCTCGAGGCGATCGACCCCGACAACATCGTCGTGCTCGGCGGCGAGAACGCCGTCAGCACCACGGTGAGCGACGCCCTCGAGGCGTACGGCACGGTGACCCGCGTCGCCGGTGACGACCGCTACGAGACCGCCGCCCTGGTCGCGCAGCAGTACGGCGACGCGGACCACGTCTACGTCGCCACCGGACAGGACGAGGCCTTCCCGGATGCGCTGTCCGGCTCCGCGCTCGCCGGGAGCGAGGGCGTGCCCGTGCTGCTCACCAAGACCGACCGGGTGCCCAACTCGGTCCGTGAGGCACTTGCCGCGATGGGCGACCCCGAGGTGCACGTCATCGGTGGGCCCAAGGCCGTGACCGGTGACGTCTTCGAGGAGCTCGGCGCCTCTGAGCGCCTCGCCGGCAAGGACCGGTACGGCACGTCCGTCGCCGTCGCCGAGCAGTTCGGCTTCAGCGCGGACGACCCGGCGCCCGTGGTGCACACCGCCACCGGGCGCGACTACCCGGACGCTCTCGCGGGGTCGGCACTCGCCGGCTACCAGGGCGTGCCCGTCATGCTGAGCCGCCCCGACCGGGTGCCCAGCGTCGTGCTCGACGGCATGGAGGCGCTGGCTCCCGAGTCCGCGGTCATCCTCGGTGGCGAGGGTGCGCTGAACGACGACGTCCGGATCCAGATCAAGGCGCTGTTCGCGGACAGCACTCAGACCTATGCCGGCATCAGCGCCGGTGCAGGTGCCGGCCCGGCCCCGCTGGTCAACTCGGTCGACATCCCCGCTGCGGGCGCGACCGCCGACCAGGCGCTGCTGTGCCTGCCGGGCTCGCTGGACGCGGCCGAGGCTGCGGACCACATCGTCATCTGCACCCGCGGCACCAACGCCCGGGTGGAGAAGAGCGAGACGGTCGAGGCCGCCGGTGGTGTCGGCATGATCCTGGCCAACAACACCAACGACGAGTCGCTCAACGGCGACTTCCACTCGGTGCCCACGATCCACGTCAACGGCACGGCCGGTGACGCGATCAAGGAGTACGAGGCCTCCGACCCCGACCCGATGGCCACCATCTCGGCCTCCGGCGAGGGCCCGGAGATCACCGTCCCGGAGATGGCCGGCTTCAGCTCCTACGGCCCGGCGATCGCCGGTGGCGGGGACCTGCTCAAGCCGGACATCACCGCCCCGGGTGTCGACGTCATCGCCGCGGTCTCCCCGGCCGGGTCCGCCAGTGGCAGCAACTTCGACAGCCTCTCCGGCACCTCCATGTCCGCCCCGCACATCGCCGGCCTGGCCGCGCTGATGATGCAGGACAACCCGGACTGGGGCCCGATGGGCGTCAAGTCCGCCATGATGACGACGGCCGACCCGACCAACTCCGAGGGCGAGCTGATCAACTACGCCGGTGCGCCGGCCAGCCCGCTCCACTACGGGTCCGGTGAGGTCGAGCCGGGTGTTGCCTACGACACGCCGCTGGTCTACGACTCGGGTGCCGAGGACTGGCTGGCCTACGCCTGCGCCATCGGCCAGCTGCAGCTGGTCGGCTTGGCCGCCATCTGCGAGGACATCGGCACGACCGATGCGAGCGACCTCAACTACCCGAGCATCGCCATCGGTGACCTGGGCGGCGCGCAGACCGTCACCCGCACCGTGACCGACGCGACGGGCGACGGTGGCACGTTCACCGCCGAGGTCGAGGCGCCCCCGGGCGTCGACGTGGTCGTCGAGCCCGCCACGGTCACCGTGGAGCCCGGTGGCACGGCGACCTTCACGGTCTCGTTCACCACCGCGGGTGCGCCGCTGGACGAGTGGACCTTCGGGTCGCTCACCTGGACTGGTCCCGGCGCCGACGTGACGAGCCCGCTGGCCATCCGGCCGGTGGCCATGGGTGCGCCGGAGGAGATCCGCGGCGACACCACCGAGGGCTCGGCGACCTTCGAGGTCACCCCGGGCTTCACCGGTGAGCTCACCTCGGTCGTGCACGGCCTCATGGCCTCGCAGGTCACCGAGGTGGAGGTCACCTCCGACGGCCCGGCCGGTGGCGCCGACTACGACGACTACACTCAGACGGTCACGGTGCCGGAGGGCACCACGGCCATCCGGGTCGAGGTCGTGGAGTCGGAATGGACGCCGGCCGAGCTCGACCTGGACCTCTTCCTGGAGGACAGCGACGGCAACGTCGTCGCACAGTCGGCCGCCGGTGGCTCGGACGAGTCGATCACGATGATGGCGCCTGCCCCGGGCGATTACACCGTGGCCGTCGACTACTGGAACGGCGCCGCTGGTGCGTCGGCCAACGGTCCGCTCCACGTCTTCACGCCGTCCGCGGACGAGGGCAACATGTCGGTCACGCCGTCCCCGGTGACGGTGGTCGCCGGCACGCCGCTGGACCTGACCGCCGCCTGGACCGGGCTGGAGGCCGCCACCCGCTACATGGGTGCGATCGGCTACAGCGACGGCACCGAGGAGGTCGCCTACACCCTGGTCTCGGTCAACACGCCGTGACCTCGGCCGCCGGGGCGCAGCGCCCCGGCCGGTCACCGCGACGGGCCCGCCTCTCCCACCGGGAGGGGCAGGCCCTTCGCCTTCCCCCGAACGGCCGCGCGGTCTACGTCGACCGACCGCGCGGTATGCCTCAGGCCGACGGCTCCCGCACGTCGGCGATGGCGTCGGCGGCACGGACCAGTCCCAGGTGGCTGAACGCCTGCGGGTAGTTGCCCAGCATCCGACGCGAGGCCGGGTCGTACTCCTCGGCGAGCAGGTCCAACGGCGCCCCGGCGTCCACGCATGCGTGCATGAGCCGCTCGGCGTCCTCGATCCGGCCGGAGCGGGCATACTGCTCGACCAGCCAGAACGTGCAGATGAGGAAGGGTGCCTCTCCCCCGGCGAGACCGTCCATGTTGTCGCTCTCGGTCATCCGGTAGCGGTGCAGGAAGCCCTCGTCGTCGACGAGCTCGCGCTCCAGCCGCTCGACCGTGGCGAGCATGCGCGGGTCGTCGTAGCCGCAGAAGCCGGTGTGCGGGATCTGCAGCAGCGAGGCGTCCACCTCGTCGGCGCCGTAGGTCTGCCGGAAGGCTCCGTCCGGGCCCACGCCCTGCTCCTCGATCTCCCGGCGGACCCGGTCGCGCAGCTCGCGCCAGTGCTCCACGTCGCCGCGCAGGCCGTGCTCCTCGACGGCCCGGATCCCCTGGTCGAAGGCGGCCCACACCATGACCCGGCCGTGGGTGAAGAAGTGCTTGTCGCCGCGCATCTCCCAGATGCCGTGGTCGGGCTCGTCGAGCCGCTCGGCCTGGGTGGCGAGCATCATCTTCTGGATCCCCCAGCTGTAGCCGTCCTCAGCGATGCCGGCGTCCCGCAGGTCGGCCAGGGCGAGCATGACCTCGCCGATGACGTCGGCCTGGTACTGCGACGCGGCGCCGTTGCCGATGCGGACCGGGCGGGAGTCGGCATACCCCTGCAGGTGGTCCAGCTCGCGCTCGAGGAGGTCGCGCTCACCGGCCAGGCCATACATGATCCGCAGCTGGTTGGCGTGGCCGGCGATGGCGCGCAGCAACCAGTCCTTCCACGCCTGCGCCCCGCCGTCGAGCCCGTGCATGATCATCGCCTGGAGGGTGAGCGCGGAGTCGCGCAGCCACGTGAAGCGGTAGTCCCAGTTGCGCTCGCCGCCCGGGTCCTCGGGCAGCGAGGTGGTCGCTGCGGCGACGATGCCGCCGGTGTCGGTATGCGTCAACGCCCGCAGGACGGTCAGCGAGCGCGTCACCTGCCGCGCCCAGGGACCGGTCGCCTGGATCTGCCCGCTCCAGCCACGCCAGTCCCGGATGGTCTCCTCGAGCACCGCGGGGACGTCGATCCGCGCGGGCAGCGGCTTCCACGATGCCTGGCCGGTCAGCACCCAGGCCAGCTCCTCCCCCTCGTCCAGGGTGTGCCGGGCCCGGTGCGCGTCCTCCTCGCGGACCGCCTCGGGCAGCGGGCCGTGCAGGATGAGTCGCGAGGGCCCACCGACCGCGGTGAGCACCTCCTCGGTCCGGCCGTCCTCCTCCTCGACCGTGGTCCGGTGCACCCACGGCCGCACCGTGGCGTACTCGAAGCGCATGACCAGCTCGTGCTCGACCTCGACCCGTCCGGAGGTGCACCGCACCACCCGGACGATGTCGGAGCGGCCGTCGACGTGCGGCATGAAGGTCGTCACCTCGGCGGCGCCGTCGGGGCCTCGCCAGCGCGTGCGGAAGACGAAGGTGCCCTCGACGTAGTCGCGGTCCTCGACCTCGCCGTCGACGACGCGGATCAACCAGCGCCCGTCCTGCTCGGTCCCGAGCAGGGAGGCGAAGACGGAGGGCGAGTCGAAGCGGGGCAGGCAGAGCCAGTCCACGCTGCCCTCGGGTGAGACGAGCGCGGCGGTGCGCATGTCGCCGACCACCGCGTAGTCGCCGATGGGGACGTCCGGGCCAGGGTTCTCCGCCGCAGTCATACCCAGGATTCTGTCAGCCGCGTGCGGCGCGTCCGGCACCCCTGCCGCCCGCGCGTGGCGGTGCACACCTGCGGCACAGGTGGGCGGTGCACCATAGAGCGACCGGTCGGCCGCACCCGTGGGTGGCTGACCGCCCGTGACGGACGAGCGAGAGGACACCGGCGATGTGGTGGAGCGACCTGCTGTGGGGTGTGTGGAACGCCTGACGGCGTGGGTGGTGCTCATCGCGCACGTCTTCGGCGCGTGGGAGCAGTTCCCCTTCTACAACGAGATGCGTGCCGGCAACTGGTACGACCTCGGCTTCCTCATGGGTGCCGGCTCACCGCTGCTCGGGATGCTGCGCTCGCGGTCAGGCTGAGCCGTCGACACCGCTGATGGGCAGCCGCCGCCGCGAGGCGTAGTCGCGGTCCTGCCCGGTGACCGGGTCGACGAAGGACAGCCCGGCCGCGAGCAGCTGCAGCGGCGTGCCGAGGTCGTCGGGGTCGACCGGCCGGACCGTGGGATAGAGCGGGTCGCCGTCGATGGGCATGCCGAGCCCGGCGAGGTGCACCCGGAGCTGGTGGGTGCGGCCGGTCTGCGGCGTGAGCCGGTAGTGCCCACGACCCGCACGCTCGCCGAGCAGCTCCACGTGGGTGACCGCGTCGGGCTCTCCGGCGACCGAGCGCGCCTGCAGCGAGCCGCGCTCCTTGACGATCCGGGTGCGGACGGTGAGCGGGAGGTCCACGTCGTCTCGGGCGGGGGCGAGCGCCTCGTAGGTCTTGCGCAGACCGCCGGCCTGGACCATCCGCTGGTAAGCAGCGCGGGCCGAGGCGCGGGTAGTGAGGAGCAGGACGCCGCTGGTCAGCCGGTCGAGGCGGTGGACCGGCGCGATCTCCGGCAGGTCCAGCGCCCGACGCAGCCGCACCACGACGGTCTCCGCGACGTGCCGGCCGCGGGGCATCGTCGCCAGGAAGGGCGGCTTGTCCACGACCAGCAGCCCGGTGCCCTCGTCGTGCTCGAGGACGTCGACCTCGAACGGGACCGGCACCTCCTGCGGCAGGTCGCGGTAGAGGTGGACCACCCCGCCCGGCCGGTATGCCGTCCCGCGGTCGACACGGGTGCCGTCCGCGAGGCGGATCTCGCCGACGGCGAGGCGGCGGGCGATCCCGTCCTCGTCGCCGGTGCGCTCGACGAGGAAGGCGACGACGCTCTCCCAGGAAGCCTCCAGGGGCATGCGGACGCGCGCCGGCCCCAGCCCGTCACGCGGCGGCAACGGGGGCTGGGGGCGGGGGCGGGGGGGCATACCGTGCGGACCGGGTGGCCGGTCCACGAGGCTCAGTCGCTCAGTCGCTCAGTCGCTCCGTCGCTCAGTCGCGGGTGAGCTTGCGGTGGGTCACCCGGTGCGGGCGGGCGGCCTCGACGCCGAGGCGCTCGACCTTGTTCTCCTCGTAGGCGCCGAAGTTGCCCTCGAACCAGTACCAGTTCGCCGGCTCGGAGTCGGTGCCCTCGTAGGCGAGGATGTGGGTCGCGACGCGGTCGAGGAACCACCGGTCGTGGCTGATGACCACGGCGCACCCGGGGAAGTTGAGCAGCGCGTTCTCCAGGCTGCCGAGGGTCTCGACGTCGAGGTCGTTGGTCGGCTCGTCCAGCAGCAGCAGGTTGCCGCCCTCCTTGAGGGTGAGGGCGAGGTTGAGGCGGTTGCGCTCACCGCCGGAGAGCACCCCGGCCTTCTTCTGCTGGTCCGGGCCCTTGAAGCCGAACTGGCTGACGTAGGCGCGGCTGGGGATCTCGACCTGCCCGACCTGGATGAAGTCCAGCCCGTCGGAGACGACCTCCCAGAGGGACTTCTCGGCGGCGATGCCGCCGCGTGACTGGTCGACGTAGGAGATCTCGACGGTCTCACCGACCTTGACCTCCCCGGCGTCCGGATCCTCGAGCCCG
The DNA here is from genome assembly GCF_001942225.1 of Serinicoccus sp. CUA-874. Classification (NCBI taxonomy): domain Bacteria; kingdom Bacillati; phylum Actinomycetota; class Actinomycetes; order Micrococcales; family Ornithinimicrobiaceae; genus Serinicoccus; species Serinicoccus sp. CUA-874. Next base: position 225,124 of record NZ_MKJZ01000037.1, read on the forward strand.
ACGATGGTCTTGAACAGCGTGGTCTTGCCGACGCCGTTGGGGCCGATGACCCCGACGATGCCGTTGCGCGGCAGCGTGAAGGTCAGGTCGTCGATGAGGGTGCGCTCGCCGAAGCCCTTCGTGAGGTTCTTGACCTCGATGACCTGGCTGCCCAGCCGCGGGCCCGGCGGGATCTGGATCTCCTCGAAGTCGAGCTTGCGGGTGCGCTCGGCCTCGGCCGCCATCTCCTCGTAGCGGGCCAGGCGCGCCTTGTTCTTGGTCTGCTTGGCCTTGGGGTTGGAGCGGACCCACTCCAGCTCGTTCTCCAGCCGCTTGGCGAGCTTGGCGTCCTTCTTGCCCTGGACGGCCAGCCGCTCGCGCTTCTTCTCCAGGTAGGTGGAGTAGTTGCCCTCGTAGGGGTAGAGCCGACCGCGGTCGACCTCGGCGATCCACTGCGCCACGTTGTCGAGGAAGTAGCGGTCGTGGGTGACGGCCAGGACGGCGCCCGGGTAGGACGCGAGGTGCTGCTCCAGCCACTGCACCGACTCGGCGTCGAGGTGGTTGGTGGGCTCGTCGAGCAGCAGCAGGTCCGGCTTGGACAGCAGCAGCTTGCACAGGGCGACCCGGCGGCGCTCACCACCGGACAGGACGGTGACGTCGCTGTCCCCCGGGGGGCAGCGCAGCGCGTCCATCGCCTGGTCGAGCTGGGCGTCGAGGTCCCAGGCGTCGGCGTGGTCGATCTCCTCCTGGAGCGTGCCCATCTCGGCCATGAGGGCGTCGAAGTCGGCGTCGGGCGACGACATCTCCTCGCCGATGGCGTTGAAGCGGTCGACCTTCTGCTTGATCTCGCCGAGCCCCTCCTCGACGTTGCCGAGCACGGTCTTGTCCTCGTTGAGCGGCGGCTCCTGCTCGAGGATGCCGACCGAGTAGCCGGGGGTGAGCCGGGCCTCGCCGTTGGACGGCTGGTCCATGCCGGCCATGATCTTGAGGATCGTGGACTTGCCCGCGCCGTTGGGCCCCACGACGCCGATCTTGGCGCCGGGGTAGAAGGACATCGTCACGTCGTCGAGGATCACCTTGTCGCCGTGCGCCTTGCGGGCACGCGTCATGGTGTAGATGAATTCGGCCATGCCGCCAGGGTATAAGGGCGGGCGGGCCGAGTCCGAATCTCCGGGCCCGGCCCGCCCGCGCTCAGGCGCTGCGGGCCAGGGCGGCGTCGGCCTGCTCATCATCCTGCACCACGCCGTCCGCGTCGGTCGTGATCTCCGCGTCGGGCACCTCCCCGTCGGGCACCTCCTCGGACGAGGCGACCGGCCCGCCGGTCCTCTCCTCCAGCGCCCCGACGACCCCGCCGCCCCCGTGCTCCGGCGGGGCCTGGTCGTGGGCGCTCGTCGGGTCGGGGTCGTAGGCGACCTTGCCCCGGGTGAAGCTGCTCACCCCGAAGGTCACGTCGTGCCCGATGCTGTCGACGGTGACGCTGACGCGCGTGCCGCTCGCGTCGCCGGCCTTCCACTCGCGCAGCGCCAGCTTGCCGTGGGCGAGGACCGGGTCCCCCTTGCGAAAGCTGGCCAGGGCGGTGGCCCCGGTCCCCCGGAAGCACTGCAGGTCGACATACGTCGTGTTCTCGGTGATCCAGGCCTCCTGGCCGGCATCGAAGCGCCGTCGGTTGACCGCGATCGGCACGACGGCGAACGGCTTGCCCGAGGCGTGACTGACCTTGCGCTCGGGGTCGCGGGTCAGGTTGCCGGCGACGGTGACGGTCATCTCGTTGATCATGGTGCGTTCCCCTCCTGGACGTCCCACCCGCGGATGCGGGCGTGCCCCCACCCTGACCATCCCGGACGCCGGTGACTACCGGTATACCGGGATCTGTGGACGAGCGCCGCGCCCGGCGCAGGGTGTGGACGGGAGCGTCAGGCGGCGGCCTGGTCGAGCAGGGTGCGGGTCTTCTCGTGCCGGTCCAGCACCGTCATGACCGGCTTGCGCACGTGCCGGTAGGAGACCTCGTCGATGGCGTCGTCGAGCACCTGCTGCACGTGCCGCCGGCGTCGCGCGGCACCGACCCCGGCCGCGAGCCGGCCGATCAGGGCGAGCAGCAGCCCGGCCAGCACCCCGCCGACGAGCAGCGCCAGCGGGATCGGCACGGGGCCCCAGAAGGGCGCGTCCATCGGGAGCTGCAGCCAGCCCAGGACGACGAGCAGCACGAGCCACAGCAGCCCGGCCACCGCGGTCGTGGCGAAGAGCAGCTGCAGCATGCCGAGCACCGACCACCAGAAGGGGGGGCGGGTGCGCAGCGGCACCCCCACGATCGCCTGGTCGAGCGCGTCGGCGAGGGTGTCCTCCGGCGGGCTGGCCGCCTCGAGCACCGCGTCCGCCCAGCGCTGCGGGAGCTGCCCGCCCACGTCCTCACCGAGGCGTCGGGTGGCGAGCTGCACGTTGGCGCGGGCGGCCGGCGTCGGGCTCGGCAGCGAGGAGCGGCCGAGCACGGCGCGCACGTCGGAAGGCGCGATCCCGGCCTCACCGGGTGAGTCGTCGCCGAGCCGCAGCCGGCGCAACGGGTCCGGGCGCAGCCCCGCGACCCAGCGGGTGAAGGGCCAGCCGGTCCGTGCGGCAGCCCGGCGGCGGTAGTCGCGGTCCACCGCGTCGAGCACCACGGGGACGCCGGAGGCGACGGTGAGCGCCTGGTGCAGCCGCTGGTCGGCCTCCTGCCCGAGCTCCGGGGTCTGGTCGGCCGTCCCGCGCTCGCGCACCCGGTCGGCGCTGGAGCGCAGGTCCGCCACCAGGCGCGCCTCGGCCGCGTTGCGCGCGCCGACGACCTCGCCGATCCGGTCGCGCAGCTCGGGTATGCCCTGCTGCGTCCGCGCCGAGGTGGCGATGATGTCGTGCTCGCCGGCCCCGTCGGCCTGCACGAGGCGGCGCAGGTCGGCGGCGATCTGCTCGACCCCGCCCTCCTCGCGGATCCGGTCGACCTGGTTGAGGACGACGAGCATGACCGCGTCGTGGTGGCGCAGCGGCCGGAGGTAGTCGTCGTGCAGCCGGGCGTCGGCATACTTCTGCGGGTCGGCGACCCAGACGAAGACGTCGGCCCGCTCCAGGATGCGGTCGGCCTCGACCCGGTGCCGCAGCTCGCGGGAGTCGACGTCGGGCAGGTCGACGAGGACCAGCCCGTCCAGCCCGGCGTTGTCCTCGGTCATCGTCACGTGGTGGCGGTTGGCCACCCCGAGCCAGTCCAGCAGCTCGGCGGCGTCCTCGTCGCCCCACACGGCGGCCCCGGCCTCCGCGGTGGTGGGGCGACGGGGGCTGATCGCGGAGACGTCCTCGCCGGTCAGGGCGTTGAAGAGGCTCGACTTGCCCGAGCCGGTGGCGCCGGCGAGCGCGACGACCGTCCGGCCACCGGCGATCGCCCACCGCTCACCGACCCGGCCGAGCACCTCCCGGGCGGCACCGGCGGACTCCTGCTCCAGCTCGGGCCCACCGACGTCCAGCGCGGTGGACAGGTGCTCCGAACGCTCCACGACGGTGTGCTCGGCGATGGCGTTGCCCTTGCCCTTCCTCATCAGCGTGCCCCCTCGACCTGCGCCGCGGCCGACTCCAGCTCCTCGATCGGCTCCGGCGACACCGGCACCGACTCCGCCAGCACACCGTCGAAGCGGGCCTGCTCGGCGGCATACAGGGCGCGCACCTTGACGACGAGGTCGTCGCGGGCACGCGCCGCCATCCGACGGACCGCCTCGTCGCCGAAGACGGCCTCCAGCAGGCGCTGGGCGAGCACGGCCGAGCCGGCGCCGACGGCGACCTCGGCCCCGGTCGGGATGAAGGCGGTCGCGCTGAAGACGACGACCATGAGCAGGACGCCGAGCCCGTTGACGCCGAAGGCGAGGTAGCGCGCGGTCGTGCGTCGCGACCCGGCCTCCTCCTTGACCATCTCCAGGATGTCGCGCTGCCAGTCGCGGATCAGCCGCTCCACCTGCTCGGTGAAGCCCGGCGAGGCCTTGCCGAGCTCGGGGTGCTCCTCGACCAGGCCCCGGCCGCCGGGCGCCTGCTTCCACGCGCGGGCGGCGGTGCTGGCGGCGACCTGCCCGTGCGAGGTGATGAGCGCCGCGGCCCCGGTCTGCAGCGCCTCGCCCAGCGGCTCGGAGGTGACCTCCTTGCCGGTGAAGAAGGAGGCCAGCCGGTCACGGATCCGCCCGACGCCCGCCTCGATCGAGCGGAAGAACTCACCGGTCCCGACCAGCTCGTGCCAGCGCGCGAGCACCTCGCCGCGCAGCAGCGACCCGTCCTGGACTCCCTCGCCGACCGACTCCAGCGCGTCCCGGTATGCCTGCTCCGGCGCCTGCTGCAGCGCGCCCAGCGCCTCGACCTGGTGCCTGCCGGCCGTGGCGAGCGCCTGCGCGCGGGCACCGAGCGAGCCGAGCGTGCCGGCGAGGGTGCGGCGGATGACGACCGAGCGTGCCCGGGCGTCGCTGGCCAGCGAGTGCAGCCAGCCGCGCAGCCGCTCGCTCTGCTTGCCTGGGATGGCGCCGTCGTCGAGGTCGACCTCGGGGACGGTGAAGATCGGGGACTGCCCGAGGCCCTGCTCGCGCAGCATGGTGGCGAGGTGCACCCGCACCTGCTCCATCGCCTCCGGCGGCACCCGGTTGAGCACGATGGCGACCGAGGTCCCGCGCTCGCTGGCCTCGCGCAGCAGGCCCCACGGGACGGCGTCGGCATACCGGGACGCGGTGGTGACGAAGAGCCACAGGTCGGCGGCGGAGAGCAACTGCTTGGAGAGCTGGCGGTTGGCCTCGACCACCGAGTCGATGTCGGGAGCGTCCAGGAGCGCGAGCCCGGCGGGGAGCGCGTCTGCGGCCACCAGCCGCACCGCTCCCGGGTCCTCGACCTCGGCCGCGTCGCCGCGCACCCGGGCCAGCCCGGGTAGCACCCTGGTGTCGGTGAACCAGCGCGCGTCGTCGGGGTGGTGCACGAGCACCGAGGCCTTCGTCGTCGGCCGCAGGATGCCGGCCCTGCTGACCTCCTCGCCGACGACAGTGTTGACCAGCGTCGACTTGCCGGCGCCGGTCGACCCGCCGACGACGGCGAGCAGCGGCGCGTCGAGGGAACGCAGCCGCGGCAGGACGTAGTCGTCGAGCTGCTGCTCGAGCTCGCGGCGGGCCGTGCGGGCCTCCTGCGCGCCGTCCAGGTCGAGCGGGAGCGCGACCTCCCCGGCACCCGAGCGGAGCCTCTCGACAGCAGCGAGCAGCGCAGCGGGGTCCGAAGTCACGGCCCTAGTGTGGCCCTCGGGCCGCCGTCCACCAAGACGAACCGCCGGGCCGCTCAGCTGCGCGTCGCGTCGGCGTGCGCCAGCAGCGCCTTGGACTCCCCGAGGAAGCGTTCGGCGTGCTCGCCGAACCACTCCTCGACCTCGCCGAACTGCCGGACGAAGGCCTCGCGGTCGCCGGTGCGCAACAGCTCGATGGCCCGGGCGTAGCGCCGGTGGTAGCGCTCGATGAGCTCCAACGCGTCCGAGGAGCCGGTGATGATGTCGAAGTAGAGCTCGGCGTCCTGCGCGAAGAGGCGGCCGACCATGACCAGCTCGAGCCGGTAGATCGGCGAGGACAGCGCGAGGAGGGTGTCGAGGTCGCGGTCCTCGTGCGCCAGGTGCCAGCCGTAGGCGAAGGTCGAGAAGTGCCGCAGCGCCTGGATCAGACCCATCGCGTGGTCGTGCTCGTCGGCGTCGACCTCGTGCACCCGGGCGCCCCACAGCCGCACCTGCTCGACCAACCAGATGCTCGCGCCCGGGTCGCGCCCCGGCACCGCCGCGACGACCTGCTTGGCGAAGCTGTCGACGTCGGGGCCGAACATCGGGTGCATCCCCAGCACCGGCCCGGGGTGGGTCTCCAGCATCGCCCGCATGACCTCCCGCTTGGTGGAGGTGAGGTCGACGAGCAGGCAGTCGGCGGGCAGCGCGGGCAGGCCGCGCACCACCCCGACCGTGTCGTGGATCGGCACCGAGACGAGCACCATCCCGGCACCGTGCACCGCGGCCGCGACCTGCTCGGGGGTGTCGTCGCGCTCGACGACGCGCACGTCATACCCGGACAGCGCGAACATCCGCCCCCACAGCGCGCCCATCCGCCCCGCCCCGCCGACGACCACGACCGGGCCGAGGTCGGGTGCCTGCCGGGTGAAGCCCATGTTCTTCTCGTGGGTGTATGCCTCGCGCATGCACCGGCGCAGCACGTCCTCGACGAGGTCGGGCGGCAGGCCGCGCTCGGCGGCGCGCTCGCGCTTCGTGGCGATCATCGCGCGTTCCCGCGCGGGGTCGTAGATCGGCAACCCGTGCCGCCCCTTGACCTCCCCCACCTGGGAGACGAGCTCCAGCCGGCGCGCGAGCAGCTCCATCACCTGGGCGTCGACGTCGTCGATCTGGTCCCGCAGCGGCGCCAGGGCCTCCTGCGCCCCCGAGGGTGTGCTCATGGCGACCGATCCTAGAGGAGCGCGCACTAGACTGGGACGCTCCGGCCCCCGTAGCTCAATGGATAGAGCAACGGCCTTCTAATCCGTCGGTTGCGCGTTCGAGTCGCGCCGGGGGCACCGATCGGAGCAGGCGCCGGGTCCGGCCCGACCGGGTCGCCGCCCGGGGCCCGTCCAGGTCGCACACCCCGGCGCGATCGGGGACGCTGGAGGCATGAGCAAGCACACCCTCACCATCACCCTGGAGGCCGACATCACCGACGAGGACGCCCTCGTGGAGTCGGTCGAGCAGGACACCCCTGACGACTCGCTGTCCCCGCACGACATCCGCGAGGAGGAGCGCGCCGCCTCCAGCCTGGTGGCGGGCGTCTCCAAGGCCCTCAAGGACCTCTCGGTCCCCGGGGTCGAGATCAGCCAGCCCAAGGTCGAGGCCCGCGACGCCTGAGCGCTCCCCCACGCTCGTGCCTCTCCTCGTGACGCGGGCGTGCCTCTGGCGACGCTCGTGTCACAGGATGAGGCACAGGCGTGCTCAGGCCTGGGGCACGAAGACCCGCCGGTGCGCGGTGACGGCGTCGAGGATCCGCTTCTCGCGCGCCTGCCAGACCGGGTCCGGGCCGCCGGAGATGAGGTGCTTGCGCACCATCGCCAGCTCCCCGCTCTCGTCCTGGAAGGCCTCCATCGCCTTCTCGGCCTGCTTGCCCCCGACACCGCCGGCCCAGCGGCGCGCCCGGCGACGCTCGCCGGGGCTGGCGAGCATGGCGACCTCGGCGGGGGTGTACCACCCGGCCATGCCGTAGGTCGTGAGCGCGTCGCGCATGAGCCGGGACTCGCGGTTGCGGGCCCAGCGCAGCAGCAGCAGGAAGGCGATGAAGAGCGGGACCTGGACGACGAGGAAGAGCACGAGGTAGTGCTCCGAGGCGGCGACCGCGCTGTAGTTGAACAGCGCGTGCAGGAAGACCGCGCACGCCAGACCGACGAGCACGACCCAGGCGGAGCTGGCCCGGCGTCGGTGGGCGACCAGCCCGAGCGCCAGGCCGGTGCAGACGGTGAACATCGGGTGGGCGAACGGGCTGACCAGGCAGCGCATGATGAACAATCCGACCAGCCCGGGGGCGCCGGCCTCGAGGAAGGTCTGCCCCAGGTAGAGGATGTTCTCCACGAAGGCGAAGCCCGCGGCGACGATCCCGGCATACACGATGCCGTCGGTGACACCGTTGAACTCCCGCCTGGCGAAGAGGAAGATCAGCAGCACGCCGAGTCCCTTGGCGACCTCCTCGGTGAGCGGGGCCACCAGGACGGCGCCCGCGACGAGCGGGTCGGCCCCGGTGCCCGCGAGGACCGCCACCCCGAGCTCGTTGAGCAGCAGCGCCGCGAGCGTGGAGATCAGCGCGCCCCAGAGGAAGGCGAACCACAGCAGGCGTGCGGGCTCGGCCTCGAGCCGGTCGACCCAGATGAAGAGGGGTATGACGATGCCCAGTGCGAGCGAGGCGCTCAGCATGCCGAGGATCGCGGCCTGCAGCCCGACCGTCGTGGTGACGATGAGGGTCATGGCCAGCGCGGCCAGCCCGAAGACGCTCACCACCGCGCTCCAGAGCAGCACGCGACGGATGACCGGGCGCCGCGTGGCGTTGGGCGGCGTCGGCCCCTGCGGCTGCTGGAAGGACATCACCTGGTGCCAGTCCCCGGACGTGCCGGGGGCGCCGCTGCCGGCGGAGGAGCCGGGCAGGGAGCTGCCCGGCGGCGTGGGCTGGAAGACCATGGGCCTGAGGCTACCGGGACACGAGCGCCTACCCTGGATGCCGTGAGTGGTGAGCGGATCGTCTGGATCGACTGCGAGATGACCGGCCTGGACACGGTCGCGGACGCGCTGGTGGAGGTGGCCTGCCTCGTCACCGACTCCGAGCTGACCGTGCTCGGTGACGGCGTCGACGTGGTGATCCGGCCGCCGGACGAGGCGCTGGAGCAGATGGGCGACTTCGTGCGCACGATGCACACCGACTCCGGGCTCCTCCCGCTGCTGGAGGACGGCATCACCCTGGAGGAGGCGCAGCGCCAGGTCCTGGAGTATGTCCGTGCGCACGTCCCGGAGGCGCGCAAGGCGCCGCTGGGCGGCAACACGGTGAGCACCGACCGTGCCTTCCTCGCGCGCGACATGCCCGAGCTGGACGCGCACCTGCACTACCGGATCGTCGACGTCTCCTCGATCAAGGAGCTGGCCAAGCGGTGGTACCCCCGCGCCTACTACATGGCCCCCGCCAAGACCGGCGGCCACCGCGCGCTCGGCGACATCCGGGACAGCATCGCCGAGCTGCGCTACTACCGCGAGGCGCTCTTCCGCGAGCTGCCCGGGCTGGACTCGACCACGCTCAAGGAGATCGCGGCGCGGCACACCGAGGGCGCGGCGCCGGCCTGATCGGTCGGCCGATCGGCATACCCACCCCGAGCACGACGAAGGCCCCGGCACGATTGCCGGGGCCTTCTCTCGGGGTGAGCGACGGGGTTTGAACCCGCGACCCTCGCGACCACAACGCGATGCTCTACCTGCTGAGCTACGCCCACCACGCTGCCTGCGGGCGAGCCCGGGCAACGCCGACCATCGTAGCGCCTCCGGGGTGTGCCCGAGAAACGCGGCGGTCATCAGGAGCGTGGACGCGGAGACGGCTCAACGCCGCGAGGGCTCGCGACCCTCCAGCCCGGTCTCCTCCCCCGCGGCCTCGAGGTCCGCGGCGGCCTGCATGCGGGTCTCCCGCGCCTCGCGGACCACCTCGGCCTGCTTGGCCTCCTTCTTCTCCGTGCCCTCCACGTCGCGCGGCGGCAGCAGGATCTCGTCCTCGGCCGCCATCCCGGCGGCGAGCTCCTTGCCGCGCTCGATCTCGGCGTCGAGCTCGGCCCCCATGACCAGCGAGGTGTTGATGAGCCAGACCATGAGCAGCAGGATGATGACACCACCGAGGGCGCCGTAGGTGGCGTTGTAGCTGCCGGCGTTCATGGCGTAGACGAAGAAGCCCGCCCCGGCCAGGATCGCCATGATGACGGCGAGGATCGCGCCCGGCGCGAGCAGGCGGAACTTGGGCTGCCGGACGTTGGGGGTGCCCCAGTAGAGCAGGCTGACGATGGTCATGAGGATGACGAGGATGACCGGCCACTTGGCGATGTTCCAGACCATGGTGGCGGTCTCGTCGAGGCCGACGAGACCGAAGATCGCCTCGGACAGGGTGCCCGAGAGGGTCACCGACAGCACGATCGTCATGAGCATGAGCATCACCAGGACGGTGAGTGCGAGCAGCCACGGTCGCAGCTTCCAGATCGGCCGTCCCTCGTCGATGCCGTAGACGGTGTTCATCATCCGGCTGAAGGCGTTGACGTAGTTCGACGCCGACCAGAGGGAGCCGAGCAGACCGACGATGAGCAGGATGCCCGCGCCGCCCGAGCCGCTCATGCTCGCGAGGTAGTCCTGCACCGTGGAGATCGTGGAGTCACGCATCCCCAGGTCGCTGCCCAGGTCGGCGATGGCCTCGTTGGTGGCGTCGCCCTGGCCGATGAAGCTCAGCGACGTCGAGATCGCCAGGATCATCGGGAAGATCGACATCATCGAGTAGTAGGTCAGCGCGGCCGCGAGGTCGGTCCCCTTGTCGCCCATGAACTCGGCAAAGGTGCGCTTGCCCACGACCTTCCAGTCCATCGTCGTGGCGCTCTTGTCTGCGTCGTCGTCACTCACGGTCGTCAGTCTGGCACGGCGTCGCGGCCGGGGCAGGGTGTCGGCGCACCCCTCTACGATCGGCGCATGGGTATGACGATCGCCGATACCCCGGGCCTGTCACGTCCGATGCGGGACGCGTTGGCGCTGGCCGGCTTCAGCACGCTCGCGGACCCGGACGGGCAGCCGCGCACCGCCGTCGCCGGGCTCCACGGGGTGGGCAAGGTCGGCCTGGCGCGGCTGACGAGGCTCGTCGAAGTTCCTCAGTGATGCTCACTGATTTTCCCCACCTTGGGCGGGGTTCAGTGTAGCGGTCGGCGGGTGCCGGTGGTGGCGGCGC